>JAPLBI010000131.1 GCA_026392815.1 Actinomycetota bacterium | reverse complement strand
TCAATCGCGTGAAATCAATGGCTGAAGCGATCGCGTTATCTAACGCCTCTAGATACGGGCTTGGCCCATCTATCTGGTCTAAGCGTCAAGGCCAGAAGATTGCTCGCCAATTGCATTGTGGAATGGTTGCGATTAACTCAACTATTTCATTTGCAGCAATTGCATCAGTCCCATTTGGTGGCGTTAAAGATAGTGGTTATGGACGTATCCATGGCCCTGAAGGAATCCTTGAATTTACCTATCCGCGCACCGTTGTTCGCGCACGATTCCAACTACCAATTGCATTCACTAGTTTTAAACGCACTAAGGGCAACGATAAATTAATTGTTACCTTGACTCGTTTACTGAATGGCCGACTTGGTTAAAAGTCGGCCCATATAACTAGCCGTTTAGGTTAATTAAAATCGTGGCGCATTACGTGTGCGCTCTGTATTAGGTTTGCGATTATTGCGCTTTGCCCAACATGCGTTATGCCAATGGCGACGACCATCTTCATCACCGATCATCCATGCAACAGTGTGAGGTGTTGCCATTGGAATTACTTGATCACAACCAGGACAGCGATAAGGTTTATTTGAACTAGATCCGGTGATCTTTCGAACGATGAAATCGCCATCTGTATGTTCTTCGATAGTTTGATTAGAGGTCGCGATATCGCGCTCTTCATCCTTTGGGCGACGCCCCTTTGGATAGTTGCGTCGTGGGCTCATGGATTCATTTTCTCGCACTTTTGTCCTGAATGTGGCATGGTTGCCATATGAGCAGCGTGATTAACGTCCGTGGCCTGGAAAAAAGTTATGGCGCCAATAAGGCGGTAGCCGGTATCGATCTAACTATCGAACCTGGCGAGATATTTGCCCTCCTTGGTCCAAATGGAGCAGGAAAGACGACCACCGTAGAAATCCTCGAAGGCTTTCGAGATCGCGACCGTGGTGATGTTTCAGTGCTCGGCACCGATCCCGGAGTTAAAGGCGAGCAGGCCCGCAGATGGCGCAACCGCATAGGCATAGTTCTGCAATCAACTAACGATGCCGGTGACTTATCTGTTTATGAAACTGTCGCACATTTCGCAAAGTACTACTCAAATCCACGCGGTGTTGATGAAGTAATCAACGCAGTTGGCTTAACTGATAAATCTACAGAGCTAATCAGAACGCTCTCTGGCGGACAACGTCGCCGCCTTGATGTAGCGCTCGGCATTATCGGATCCCCAGAACTTCTCTTTCTAGATGAACCAACAACCGGCTTTGATCCTGAAGCAGGTCGCGCTTTCTGGGCGCTGATTCAAGATCTGCGAAAGTCTGGCGCAACAATCTTGCTCACTACCCATTATCTAGATGAGGCTGAAGCGTTAGCCGATCGAGTTGCCGTGATTAATCAAGGCAAGATCATCGAAGTAGCAACCCCTGCTCTGCTAGGTGGCCGTGCGACTTCGCTGGCAACAGTTTCTTGGAATGGCGCGAACGGTCTTGAAACGGAGCGCACCGATAACCCAACTGCGCTGATCCGCAAACTCACCGAGACTTATAAAGATGAGATCCCTGAACTCACCGTCAAGCGCGCTTCACTTGAGGATATCTACTTGGAAATGATTGGAGGCGCCGATGTCAGCAAATA
>JAPLBI010000049.1:2080-3337 GCA_026392815.1 Actinomycetota bacterium | reverse complement strand
ACAGCAGCGATCTTGCTATCGATGCCCGAGATTCAAGCAACTACATATGGCTTAGCTGGGGGACAACCTGGCAATTTAGCTGCCTGGAAGAACGGTGCGCTAAATGATCACACTCTCAACTTCTTTCGCAACACATTGCGGACCTTAGAACGTGCTTGGGTTCGCCCACGAGTACTTGGTTGGCCAGATGTTCAATATCAAAGTTCACTTGTGATTCACCGCGCATTGACTTCAAAGCAGGTAAATGCGAGCGTAGTTGCAGAGATTGCAGCCACCTATGAGAAATATGTAAAGGAATAGAGATATGAAACTTTACTTCGAGGACTACGAACTCAACTCATCGCGTACCAGCATGGGACGCACAATCACTGAGTCAGATATCGTCACTCACGCCGGACAAACTGGTGATTTCTATCCTCACCACATGGACGCGGAATGGTGCAAAACGCAAGAATTTGGTCAGCGCGTCGCACACGGCACTCTTATTTTAAGTGTTGCAGTAGGCGCACTTGCCGGCGAGATTAACGAAGTTGCCTTCAGTTACGGGTATGACCGAGTTCGCTTTATTTCACCAGTATTTATCGGCGACACAATTACTTCTAAAGCAGAAATTGTTGCAAAGCGTGAGCATGCCAAGCGTGCTGCTGACTTTGGGTTAGTAGATGAGCAAGTAACTGTCACTAATCAACGTGGTGAGACTGTCATCGCTTTTGTTCACGTCTATATGGTGGAGAAGAAAAAATGACCTGGAACCTAGATGCGCGCGTAAGAAGTGCGATGATTTCAGATTCACTCGACGTATTAGGAGTTCGCAACAATGCGATGTCGGTAAATGTAAAAGCTCTTCGCCCACATATGCGAGCAGTTGGATTGGCGGCAACAGTGCACTTTGTGCCGGATAGCCAATACGATCAAAAAGATCCTTATGGTGATGGAATTGATTTCTTGGATACCTTGAAACCCGGCGAAGTTGCTGTAGTTGCAACCGGAGGAGAAGCGCTCTCTGCATTTTGGGGAGAACTATTTTCGGCAGCGGCTAAGGGTCGAGGCGGCACAGGTGTTGTGGCCGATGGTCCACTTCGCGATACCGAACAAATAGTTGGGCTAGATTTTCCAGCCTTTGGTTATGGAACACGTCCCTTAGATTACAAAGGTCGCATGTGAATTAAGGCGATGCGCACAACGGTTATTTGTGGGGGAGTAGAAGTTAATCCTGGTGATGGAGTTATTGCCGATGCCGATGGAATTGTTGTTGTT
>JAPLBI010000049.1:0-2056 GCA_026392815.1 Actinomycetota bacterium | reverse complement strand
GGCAAAGGTGACCGAACTTGCAAATGCCCGCGCGGCCACAGAAAAGAGTGTTTTAAAGGATTTATTGGCAGGTAAAAGCGTAAGAGAGGTATGGAACGCCTACGGCGTTCTATAGGAAAAGGAGATAACCATGGCGAGAGAACTAATCGATACCCACCAACATCTATGGGTAATGAGTGAACGGGCATATTCGTGGATCGCACCTGAATATGGCCCACTCTATGACGACTTCACTCCGGAACGTCTAGCGCCAGAAATTCCCGCATCTGGGGTGACTGGATCTGTCTTAGTTCAGGCAGCAGATACTTATGAAGATACTTTTTATATGTTAGATGTGGCAGCTAATTCTGACTTCGTGCAAGGTGTCGTCGGCTGGATTCCATTTGATCGTCCAAATGAAGCGCGTGCTGCGATTGAAACATTTAAGAAGAACCCTTATTTCAAGGGAGTTCGCAATCTGACTCATGATTATTCAAATCCTAAGTATGAATCAGATGATGCTTGGATTACGCGTCCAGTTGTTCTTGAAACACTTGCGATGGTGGAAAAGGCTGGCTTGAGTTTTGACTATGTCTCAATTAAGCCTGAGCACACCAAGAACATTGTTACTCTGGCAAAGAAGTTTCCAAATATGAAGATTGTTGTGGATCACTTTGCTAAGCCACCTATTGCGGCAAAAGAGATGGAGCCATGGGCATCATCAATGGCAGAAATCGCAGCCTTCCCAAATGTTTATGCCAAGCTATCGGGGCTAAACACGGCATCAGATCTGGCCAATTGGAAAGTCTCTGATTGGCAGCCTTATGTAGATTTCATGGTTAAGACATATGGCGCGCAACGTGTGATGTTAGGTGGAGACTGGCCTGTAATCGTCCTGGGTAATACCTACGTTGAAATTTGGAAGGCCCAAGTTGAAGTTATTTCTAAATTTAGTGAAGAAGAGCAAGACTGGATGTGCCATAAAACTGCTAAAGCTTTCTACAAGTTAGGTTAAGGAGAAGCCATGACACGTTATGCATCGGTAATTGGAATGAAGCCGGAAAACCGAGCCGAATATGAGCGGCTACACGCTGATGTTTGGCCTGATGTCTTAGCCAAAATATACGAGTGCAATATCCGCAATTACTCTATTTACCGTTATGGCGAACTTCTGTTCTCTTACTTTGAATATATTGGTAACGATTTTGATGGCGATATGGCCAAGATGGCCGCTGATCCAATGACTCAAAAATGGTGGGGAGTTTGCAAGCCTCTGCAATCACCAGTTCCAGATCGTGCTGATGGCGAATGGTGGGCGGCAATGCCAGAAGTTTTCCATGTCGACTAAACCTTCACTTGATCAATCTGATCTGCCACTTAGCGGCATTTTAGTTTTAGATTTCTCACAGTTCTTAGCTGGCCCAGTTGCTGCGATGCGACTTGCCGATATGGGAGCGCGAGTAATTAAGATTGAAAGACC
This sequence comes from Actinomycetota bacterium, assembly GCA_026392815.1. Classification (GTDB taxonomy): domain Bacteria; phylum Actinomycetota; class Actinomycetes; order Nanopelagicales; family Nanopelagicaceae; genus Planktophila. The sequence goes on along the minus strand of JAPLBI010000049.1, from coordinate 597 downwards.
AGGTACAGGCGATATTGGTCGCACACTGGCATTTGCGGGACTTGAAAAAGATGGTGACACGCTCTCTTTCCATATTATGAATCGAAACAAAGAGAGTTTTGCCGCTGATTTAAAGAACTCCGAAGGTTTGGCGCAAGTTTGGGAGCTAGTAAAAAAAGCCGATGTAATCATTCAGAACTTCCGACCCGGCGTTATTGAGCGCCTAGGTCTTGGCTATGAAGATGTAAAAAAGGTTAATCCACGAATCATTTACGGAAGTGCCACTGGCTACGGCGCAGAAGGTCCATTTAAAGATCGTCCCGGACAAGATCTCTTGGCACAAAGTATTTCCGGGCTTCCTTGGTTAAATGGTCGCGCAGGAGATCCACCAATTCCAGTAGGTCTAGCAGTTGCAGATATTTTTACTTCTACTCATTTAGCTTCAGGTGTGATGGCGCTTTTGCTGCGCCGCGAACGTACGGGTAAAGGTGGGTTAGTTGAATCGAGTTTGCTTGAGTCAATGTTAGATCTGCAATTTGAGTTAATTTCTGCCAATCTTTTTGATCCGAGCGTTGTTGTAAATCGTGGCGCTGGCAATTCGGCACATGCATTTTTGCC
>JAPLBI010000192.1 GCA_026392815.1 Actinomycetota bacterium | reverse complement strand
ATACCAAGCAAATTGCTGATGTGAATGATTTAGCACTGAAACCCAGCTCCAAAGCTTGTAACGAATTGGGTGCTTAGAGAAGTGCTTCAATCGTCCACCAACTGTGTGACGACAGGTGTGGCATGACAATGAATAGAACCAGAGCATTGTTGCGCTCAAGGTAAGAACAATTGAGCCGACGCTCATGTGGCCCCATTCACCTGCTGGGTTCTTAAATGAAATAACTGCGTCGTAAGTAAGGATTACGTTAAATACCAAACCTGCATAGAAGAACCAGCGGTGCGCGTTCTGCAAGATAAGTGGTGCGCGAGTTTCGCCTGTGTATTTGCTGTGTGGTTCTGCAACGGCGCATGCAGGTGGTGATAACCAGAATGCGCGGTAATAAGCCTTGCGGTAGTAGTAGCAAGTCATGCGGAAGCCAAGTGGGAAGATCAAAATAATCAACGCAGGTGAAAGTGCGAAGTTAAAAATTTCTGCACTAACTGGAGTCCAGCCAAAAAGCGTTGCTTCAGGTACGCATGCTTCGGAAAGACATGGAGAATAGAAAGGAGAGATCAGGTGATCTTTGTAGTAGTTCGCACCTTCGAATGCGCGGAATGTTGCATAGACAATGAAGCTAAATAAAACTCCAAAGGTAATTGCCGGTTGCAACCACCATTTATCTGTGCGCAGCGTGCGCTCTTTAATCTTGGCGCGTGTTGGAGAAAAGACTCCGGACATTTCTACCCCTTTGTGCCACTTCAACCCTAGTAAAGGATTGTTGTTACTTAAGGAGAAGTGTCCGCTTCTCAGGCAAAACTCGCTAGATGGTTGCCCGCATCGTGGCTATGAAGTCAGCCACAGCAGGAGAAAAATGGCGGAGGGCGTGGGATTTGAACCCACGAAACTTTCGTTTGCCGGTTTTCAAGACCGGTGCACTCGGCCGCTATGCGAGCCCTCCGTGGGAGAGATTACCCGAAGTTGGAAGGCATTAAAAATCGGCGCTAATTACTGGGGTAGTTCGAGCAGTCGTTCAATAACGATCGCGACGCCATCTTGGTTATGAGGAGGTGCCACATCTTTGGCATTTGCAGGTCCTGCATGATGTCCATCGATCATTGCATAAGAGCGTCCGGCCCATTGCAACATAGAAAAGTCATTTGGATTATCGCCAAAGGCGACGCAATCTTCAGCAGTAATTCCGATCCGCGCTGCCATCATCGCAAGCGTTTCACCTTTGGAAACGCCAAGGGCAGAAATTTCAAGCAGTGAATCGTTATTTGCCGAATGCGTAACATTTACAACACCTTGTAGCGCAGGCGTTGCTAAGGCCAACATTTCATCTGCTGAAATTTCTTGCTGTGAAAGGCGAGCTAATAACTTTAGCGCCGGACGATTTGTAACAGTGTCGATTGTGTCAACGCCAATATCGTCCATGCCAACATCCCAGCGCGGGATATATGCCTTCTCACGGTGGAAGTGATCATTTGATTCAACAGCAAATGAAACATTTGGAATAGTTACGCGCAAGATATCAACTGCTTTTTGAAGTTCAGTTGGCTGAATCATCCACTGTTCTAAAACTTTATCGTTATGCAAATCGTAGAGAAGTCCACCGTTGCAGCAAATTGCAGAACCGAAATCAAATGCTTCTCGCACATCACCCATCCAACGTGGTGGACGGCCGGTGACAAAGAATATTTCTACGCCGAGATCGCGCGCCTTGGTAAAGGCAGCAATTGTGCGGTGTGAAATCGCTTCATCGTGCGGAACGATCGTTCCATCTAAATCTGTTGCAATTAATTTTGGGCGACGATCGCTCACACAAGCTCAAATCGCTTGGTGCCAAGGAATGGTTGCAGCGCAGCAGGCACATTTACTGTGCCATCCGCATTTTGGTGGTTCTCCAAAATCGCAACAATCATGCGTGGAATCGCAACCAAGGTGCCGTTTAACGTTGCGACGGCCTTTGTGCCGTCAGCATCTTTATAGCGAATATTTAAGCGGCGGGCTTGGAATTCGGTGCAGT
>JAPLBI010000017.1 GCA_026392815.1 Actinomycetota bacterium | reverse complement strand
ATCCATGTTTCTAGTTGGCTGATATGTCACTATTGAAATGGTTAATGAATACTTTTTACCAGCTGTAAAACTACCAATAGTCGCAATCTGGCTCGTTCCCACTCCACCACTTATATCTGGAATGGTGAATGTACCTTTATAAACATTTGACGGTCCTGTTGCTCCAACAGATCCAGTTGCGCCAGTTACTCCTGTGTCACCTTTTGCACCTGTTGATCCTGTCGCTCCCGTTAGTCCTGTCTCGCCTTTAGCGCCGACTGCTCCAATTGCGCCCGCTGTTCCAGTCTCGCCTTTCGCACCTGTTAACCCTGTTGAACCAGCTGCTCCAGTTGCACCAGTCGTTCCAGTCGCTCCAGTTGCACCCGTTGGTCCCGGTGATCCTCCACCTCCACCACCAGATGGACCTTGCGGTCCAGTTGCACCTGTTGCACCAGCTGGTCCTGCAGAACCACTTGAACCTGGTGCGCCAGCTTCACCCTTCTCTCCCTTTTCACCTTTCTCTCCTTGTAAGCCTTGCGCACCTACAGGGCCTGCAACATTTGACGCGGTTGCAATTGTCTTTCCTTCGCTTCCATTTTTTCCATCAACACCATTTGCCCCAACTGGGCCTTGCAAATTCTGCGGTAGCGGCCACTTTCCACTTTTCTTTGGACCATAAATCAAAAGACTTCTTGTATCAATGTAGAAATCACCATCAATACCGATCTTTGATAGTGGCGCACCTTTGCCATTTAATATCGTATTTGGGATTGTTGTTGAAGTTCTGCCAGCGGCTTTTGGCTTAGTTGCGGCGCTAGTTAATGGCGCTGATAGAACTGCCATTGTTGTTGTAACTGCAATTGAAAGAGTGACAATTACTGACATCCGTTTGCGATTCATGGAACCTCCGGGCCCACTTCGACGAATTGGTTACGGAAAAGTGTGAACTCGGAAATCAAGCCGGCGAAGAGGGCTTTCCCTGAGTTTTCTCTTAGAGCCAGTAGGAGAATCCCCGCTTGCAAGCGTGGCCAGAATCCAAAAAACTCCCACGGGTCTCACAGGATCTAGGGGTACTTTCTTGAGAAATAGGGAGTTATCTACGAGTAGTCGATAACGAGGGTTTCGACAAAGTGCAAAACGGGATGAAAGGTAGACATGCAAATGTCATCAAAGAAAAATGTGATCGCAATTGCGGTTACGACTGTTGCTCTAACTGTGGGCAGCATCGGAATCGGACATGCGACATCAAAAGTTAAGTCAGTCTCAACTAAGGTAACTCGCACTTCTTCAACAGGAGTTGCAAATCCAATGGCGAAGACTGGTGGCCCAGAAGAAGCAGTTGCTTCAGTCCTTTCTGCACTAGTAACTAAGGGAACAATTACACAAGCGCAAGCAGATGCAATCAAAACTGCGTTCGCCGCAGCTGCACCAGTTCGTGGAATTGATAAGCCAGGTAAAGGTATGGGTCTTCTTGGGGAAGATCGTGCCGCTGCCGAAGCATTGATTTCAAAAACAATTGGTGTTGATACAGCAACAATTCGTACTCGAATTGCGGCAGGTGAATCACTTGGCGCAATCGCAGGTGCAAAGCGAGCAGAGTTAATAACTGTTCTTGTTGCGGAAGCAACTAAGCGCATCGATGCTGCTGTTACAGCAGGAAAGATGACTGCAGCTCAGGCAACATCGCTTAAGGCCGGTCTTACCGCACATGTAACTGCCGAAGTTGATCAAGTCGGCGGAAAGCGTGGTCCAGGGATGGGCGGTAAGGAAGGCAAGCACGACCGAGGACATGGTGGACCAGGAAAGGGCGGCATGGGGGCTGCTCCAAAAATTCCTGCGCCATCAGCAACACCTTCAGCGTAGTTTTTTCAAAAGCACTGAAGTAACAACTTCATATCTCCTCCTAAGGTAAGAAAAACCCGTCGCGAATTCTCCTTCGCGGCGGGTTTTTTCTTTGGGTTGAGTTGCTAATCAATAATCAATTAAGCCCATGAGAGACTTCGCATATGCGCTTACATATTGGTAGTGATCATGCAGGTCTTGAGTTAAAGAATGAACTCCTTGCCCACTTAGTAAATAACGGGCACGACGTTACCGACCACGGGCCTTACGAATATGACGCTTTAGATGACTATCCAGATTTCTGTATCCCGGCTGCTCAAGCAGTTGCTAAAGATGCAACATCACTTGGCATTGTCATTGGCGGATCTGGCAATGGAGAACAAATCTCTGCAAATAAAGTTAAGGGCGTCCGTGCGGTGCTGGCATGGAATATCGAAACTGCGAAATTAGGTAAAGAACATAACAACGCCAATGTTGTCTCTGTCGGTGGCCGCATGCATTCAATTGAAGAGTGCAAAGCGATTATCGATGCCTTTATCGCCACACCATTTAGCAACGACGAACGCCATATCCGCCGGATAGAAAAGATCGCTAAGTTCGAAAGAGAAAATCAGTAACTCTGTGATCTTTCGTTAAACCTTGTCCCTCAAAGCGCGTTAGGGGGCGAGACTCTGGTCGATCGATAACTCCCCCAGTAAAGAGCTTTGTCTCATTAAATTGCTCAGTAATCCATTCGGCATAGGGAAACCAGTCAGTTGCAATATGCAGATACCCACCAGGCTTTAACTTCTTAACGACTTCGCTGATAAATCGTTGATTGATGATGCGGCGTTTATTGTGGCGCTTCTTAGGCCAGGGATCTGGGAAGTAAAGATGTACTCCATCAAGTGCGCCATCAGCGATCATGAAGTGAAAGACTTCAAAGACATCGCGTTCGATTAACCTAACATTTGTTAATTCATATTCATTTAACTTCGCCATCAGCTTTCCAACACCTGGCATATGTACTTCAACGCCTAAGAAATTAATCGCAGGATTTGCTTTTGCGATCTGCCATGTGGCCTCCCCCATGCCGTAACCAATTTCCATTACTACGGGTTGGGCTTTTGCGAAAGTGGTAGATAGATCCAATAAAGACTCTTGGAACTCAATACCGAATTTGGCCCACAAAGTATCGCGCGCTATTTGCTGGGCAGGGGTGATCCTCACGCCGCGTAAGCGATAACTTCTATTGGTAACTGGTTCCACAGCTCAACTCTTTCATGATTAGACTTACGAGAGCAAAACGGTCCGTTAAGCATCTAAAGGAGTTTCCGTGTCAGGCACAAATATTACGCAGATTGAAGCAGCCCAACGTTCTGAAGTTATCAAGGTTTCGAGTTACAAAATCGATCTTGATCTAACAACTGGTGCAGAGACTTTCTTGGTCAAGACAACAGTTAACTTCGCCGGGCTAAAACCTGGTGCGACAACCTTTATCGACTGCGTTGGTAAGCGCGTAATTAGTGCAAAGCTAAATGGCGCCGACTTTGATCCAAAGTTCGATGGCGAAACCGTCTTCTTGCCCGCGCTAGCTGCAGATAACGTCCTAGAGATTGAACATGAAGGTATCTATTCAAACTCCGGCGAAGGTCTGCACCGTTTCGTAGATCCTGCCGATAACGAGGTTTATCTCTACACCCAGTTCGAAACCGGCGATGCTCGTCGCATGTATGCCTGCTTTGATCAACCTGATCAGAAGGCAACATTCACGATCAGCACAATTACGCCAAAGCATTGGGAAGTAATCTCGAACTACGGCATCGAAGCCACAAAGGATGTTGATGGCGATCGTAAGCACATTCAATTTGCCACATCTCAGGTGATTTCCACCTACGTCACAGCGATTGTTGCCGGCGCCTATAAATCCGTTCATGACGAATACAAGGGTGAGAAGACAATTCCGCTTGGTATCTATGCTCGTAAATCTTTCTTCCAGCACGTTGATGCTGAAAACATCTTCGAAGTTACCAAGCAAGGCTTTGCCTACTTTGAAAAGACTTTTGGTCTGGCTTACCCATTCGGTAAGTACGACCAGATCGCAGTTGCCGAATACAACTGGGGCGCGATGGAGAACGTTGGCTGTGTAACTTTCCACGAAGATGTTTTGATCTTCCGCAGTAAGGTCACAGAACGCAGCTACATCAGCCGCGCAACAACGATCCATCACGAGATGGCGCATATGTGGTTTGGCGACTTGGTCACCATGAAGTGGTGGCAAGACTTGTGGCTTAACGAATCTTTTGCTGAATGGGCTTCTTACATGTCTGTTTGCTGAATGGGCTTCTTACATGTCTGTCAGCGAATCAACTAAGCACAAGCATGCTTGGACAGAATTTAACTCGGTCCGCAAGAACTGGGCATACCGCGTAGATCAAATGACTTCTACCCACCCAATCGCAGTTGAGATGGAAGATCTCGATGCAGTGCGCACAAACTTTGACGGTATTTCATATGCCAAGGGCGCCTCTGTTCTGCAGCAGCTTGTGGCACATGTTGGGCGCGATAACTTCATCGCTGGCTTGCGTAAGTACTTTGCCAAGCATGCTTATAAGAACACTGAGTTAAGTGATCTAATCACTGAACTTGAAGCAGCATGCGGAAAAGATTTAACTGCTTGGGTCAATACCTGGCTACGTACCGCTGGCGTAAACACCCTTCGCCCAGTAATCAAATTAGATGGCGATAAGTACGCTTCTGTTTCGGTTAAGCAAGAAGTACCTCCGCTGCCAATTGGCTCAAAGGAACTTCGCCCACACCGTCTATACGTTGGTCTCTTTGATGTAAAGGGCGATGCACTTGTGCGCCGCGAAAGCATTGAGGTAGATATCGCTGGCGAGCTAACTGAGATCAAAGAACTTGCTGGCAAGAACGCCGCAGATCTTTTGCTTATTAACGACCACGATCAGACCTACGCCAAGCTTCGCTTCGACGATCGCTCGGTTGAGACCATGAAGAAATACCTTGGTCAGCTAGATGACTCACTTGCCCGCGGACTTATCTGGGCATCACTTTGGGATTCAACTCGCGATGGCGAGCTTGCCGCAAGTGATTACATCACCATTGCACTTAACGCGCTAAAGGGTGAATCAGATATCTCGATGATCACGGCAACATTTATGCAGATCGATACCGCTATCTGGGCATACGTTGCACCAAAGAACCGCGAAGCAATTCGCCTTGCTGTTGCAAATGCAGCTGAATCTTTACTTGATGGCGCAAAGCCAGGAAGCGATCACCAACTTCAATATGCACGTGCATTCGCAAACAACGCCGTTACACCCGCCCAGTTTGATCGCTTAAAGGCGATGCTAGATGGTGCGGTTAACGGTTTAACTGTTGATGCCGAACTTCGTTGGTACATCTTTATCTGTGGAGTAAAGCGTGGAGTATTTGGTCCAGCCGAAATCGCAGCAGAAGGTGATCGCGATAAGACTGCTCACGGTAAGCAATATGTTGCCTACGCTCATGCCGCGATTCCAACTCGCGAGGCAAAGGTTGCCGCATTTAAATCAATCACAACCGATGATTTAAGCAACACGATCCACTCTTATAAGTGCCGTGGCTTTAACGAGAATATCCATTGCGATCTTCTTGAAGCATTTGTTGATGATTACTTTGATGCCATCTTGAAAGTCTGGGAGACCAAGGGCTTTGAGATCGCCGAGACGACTGCAACGCTGACTTTCCCAGCTTGGGCAATTAGCGAAGCAACTGTCACTGCGGCGCAAAACTGGCTAGATGTCACCGGCAAAGATGCATCACATGCGCTGCGTCGTTCAGTGACCGAAGGTCGCGATGCAATGACTCGTGCGCTTAAAGCGCGCGCCGTTGACGCTACTCGATAGAGGTTATTGCTGAAGCTGAACTCTTTGACTTCTTGCGATCGCCAGTTAGTGCGTAAGTTATAACTGCGATCAAGAGAAAGAGCGCGGTTGGTGCCGCGAAAAAGTAAGCGAAAGTTTCGACTGCGCTTAAGCCTTCGCCGGCTACTGTGCCATCTTCTTGGTTATCCAGCGCCAAGAAATTTATTACGGATGCAAGATGAATCATCATGGGCGTAAGTCTAAGCGAATTGAGCGGTAGCTGCTGCCACACCAAATGGCGCAAGGTATGGAAGCCAACGCGTATCTGTGCGACCGGTGCCGAGAATTCTCCAGGCGGCACCAACTGGTTCGCGAGGAAGTGAGCGAAGTCTCCAACCTAATTCTTTAAGCGGCTTATCAGCTTTTAAGTGGTTGCACTTATGGCAAGCAGAGACAACATTTTCCCAGTTGTGACCTCCGCCACGAGAGCGCGGAATCACGTGATCGATCGATGTCGCAGGTGCGCTGCAGTAAACGCAACGCCCACCATCACGTGCAAATATCGCGCGCCGTGAAAGTGGAACAGCATGGCGATAAGGAATCTTCACAAATTTATTTAAGCGAATAACAGATGGGAGTTCGATCTGACCTTGCGAGAAATGCAAAACGCTGCCTGATGCTTCAACCATAGTTGCGCGAGTGTTGAGAACTAAGAGCAGCGCACGGCGTTCTGTAACAACACCTAGTGGTTCATAGGTGGCGTTTAGAACTAGCGAACGAGACATGGCTACCCCAGTTAATTCAGGCGCGTGGCTCGCGCCGATTGGTTTATCTTGCACTAATTTGGCGCGGATCGGGGTATTTGTAGGTCAATTTTAGGTAAAGAATTAGTTAGAGTTTGCGTTATGAGCGAGCAGACCCGCAATATCTTGGAATGGCTAAGCGGCGCCCCGCTTCGCGTATTTAGCGTCCTGATGGCGGCTTGGATCGCCCAGAGCATCGGCCGCCGCGCGATTGATCGAGCCGTTAACAAACTTGCAACCGCCGATTTAAAGCCAGGTCCAGGTTTTGCAAAACGCCAATCCGAGCGCGCCCGAACAACCGGTTCAGTACTCACTTCAATATTGAAAGCGGCGGTTTGGATCATTGCGATCGCCATGATCCTGGGCGAATTCGGATTTAACTTAGGCCCGGTAATCGCATCCGCTGGTGTTATCGGCGTTGCTATTGGTCTTGATGATCCTGGGCGAATTCGGATTTAACTTAGGCCCGGTAATCGCATCTGCAGGCGTCATCGGCGTTGCTATTGGTCTTGGTGCGCAAACACTAGTTCGCGATATCTTGTCAGGAATCTTTATGTTGATTGAAGATCAATATGGTGTTGGAGATCAGATCACAACTTTGGAGATTGAAGGCGTTGTTGAAAAGGTTGGCCTGCGCATCACAACGATTCGCGATAAAAAAGGCGTGCTTTGGGTGCTTTGGTATGTGCGAAATGGTGAAATTTTAGTTATAGGGAATGCGTCTCAGAAGCATTAACCATGCCATGCGCGGCCATCTCTAGATATTCGCGCAGTTGCACGCGATGAATCTCTGACATCTCCATACCTTCAAGTGCGCCCATCGCACAGTTAAGCCAAGCATCGCGCGCTGCTAAATCAATATGAAATCCAGCATGGCGCATACGAAGCCTTGGGTGTCCACGTTCATCAGAGTAAGTAGTTGGTCCACCCCAATATTGTTCAAGGAACATCTTTAGGCGAAGCGCTGCGCCATGCATATCTTTTTCAGGATACATGGGGCGCTGTGCGCATTTGGCTATCAGGTATGTTCTTAGCAATTTGTAAGACGAAGTAAGAAGTGATGATGCACATCGCACCGCTGATATAGAAAGCAACTGCATAATCACCAAGCTTTACACGTAAGATCGCAGCGCCAAATGCCGCAATTGCTCCACCAATTTGATGGCCCGTGAAAACCCAGCCGTAAACGATGCTGGCTCGTTCCGGTCCAAGGATTGCGCGGCAGAGCATTATTGTTGGTGGAACCGTCGCAACCCAATCAAGTCCGTAGAAGATAACAAAGACCAAGGTTGATGCATGAATGTCCGAGAATAAAATTGAAGGCAAAAGGAATAAAGAAAGCCCTCTTGTTCCGAAATAGAAGAAGAGTAGCTTTCTCGGGTCGTAACGATCAGTTAGCCAGCCACTGAAAACAGTTCCAATGACATCAAAAATTCCAACCATTGCAAGTAGCGAAGCAGCAAGTGTTGTTGGCATTCCGTGATCGTGCGCTGCAGGAATAAAATGCGTACCAATCAGACCGCTAGTGGAAAGTCCACAGACAAAGAATGACCCGTACAAATACCAGAAATCTTTCTTCTTAGCGCTCTGCTTCAAAGTATCGATTGCTAGCGCGCCGGCACTTAACTCGCTCTTTACTGGTGGCTGCCAATCCGAATCGGCCCCGTATGGAAGGAGGCCAACTTCAGCGGGGCTCTCGCGCAAGAAGAAAAATATAAAAGGAACAACCAAGATTGCAAATGACGAGACAGTTATTGAGACGCTCTTCCAGCCATAAGTGTTAGCCAGATGTGAAAGTCCAG
>JAPLBI010000122.1 GCA_026392815.1 Actinomycetota bacterium | reverse complement strand
GCCTCCGTAGTACGAGCCCTTTGGATCTTGAATAGTCACGCTAACAACATACTTTGGAGCATCAGCAGGGGCAAAGCCAATAAATGATGCGGTGTATCCGCTGTAGCAACCACAATCAACGTTGTAACGTTCGGCAGTTCCAGTTTTACCAGCCACTCGATATCCGGGAATCGCCGCACTTGGTGCGGTCCCGTGTCCTGAAACAACTGATTCCATCATCAAGCGAACCTGTTGTGCTGTCTTTGCGCTAACTACTCTCTCGCTGGTGCGATCTGCAGCAACGGTAAATTTCCCAGTTGTGTCGCTAGTGCCTGCAATAACAGTTGGAGAAACGCGAACACCATCATTTGCGATAGTTGCAAAGATGCTAGTTGCCTGCATTGCGGTAACTGAGTATCCCTGACCAAAAGCAACAGTTGGCGCTGTAGTTCCAGACCAATCGCTGACAGGGCGGAATAACCCTTTAGATTCTCCAGGTAGACCAGATCCCGTTGATACGCCAATCCCAAATTTAGTTAAATAGTTGTGCAACTTGTCGTTTGAAAGCATTTCTCCAATTTTTATAGTTCCGGTATTTGAGGAAACTGCCAAGATTCCAGAGGTTGTTAGATGCTGAACGGGATGGCGTTCGTGGTCGTGGAAGGTATCTCCCCCGCGCTTGATTGAGTAAGGAACAGATAGAACCGTCTCTGGAGTTATCTTCCCTTCTTCAAGCGCAGCAGCCAGAGTCATAATCTTTCCAGTTGAACCAGGCTCATAAACATCTTGTACTGATGGATTTCGCATCAACGATTGAGAAACAGTCTTAGTGTTATTCGGATCAAATGTTGGAGCAGTCGCATGCGCCAAAATATGGCCAGTCTTTGGATCCATGACAATTACTGTTCCGCTAGTTGCGCGTGACTTGGAAACCGCTTCTTGAATAGCTTGCGCTGCAACCCACTGCACATCACGGTCGATAGTTAAACGAACTGTTATGCCCTTCTTTGCCGCAACTATTTCATTCTGTGAACCAGGAATTTCGGCACCTAAGCCACGCGCATATGAATAACGTCCATCGGTTCCGGAAATCAGTGAGTTCATACTTGATTCAAGTCCAGTAGCACCGATTCCATCTTGGCGAACGAAACCAACGAGAGAGGAGACAAGAGAGCCAGATGGATACTCGCGGATGTAATTACGCTCGGCGAAGAAACCTAGAATTCGCTTATCGAAATTCTCTTTCGATAGCGCTGCATTATGAGCATCGATGGAATCGCTTAAGGTGCGCCAAATCGCAGGCTTCGCATTTCGAGCAACCATCGAATAACGCTTTGTTCCAGATATCGCGCTCTGTACTTGCGCAACTGTCATTCCAAGGATTGGCGCAGCAAAGTTCGCACTGGCAGGTGCATCGGTAATCAAAGTTTGGTCAACGACGATATTTATCGCTGAGACGCTGCGTGCAAAGGCAACGCCATTTATATCGGTTATCTCACCGCGCGCAGCTGGGATGGCACGCGTTGACTCCATCTCATTGGCAGCTTTAGCGCGATAGTCGCTGGCTTGGATCGCCTGAATTTGAATCAAGCGCGCCGCAAAGAGTAGGAAGAAGATCAAGATAAAGACGATGAGTATGCGGATGCGAGATGCGGCCAGATTTAAATTACCCACGGGCGACATCTCCATTAGTTATTTCAGAATTTGCGGCATCTACTACAGGCGAAAGGTTTAGGAAAACAGGAGATTCAGATGGACGCATTCCGAGTTCGGCCGCTTTCTTAGCTAGCGCTTCTGGCGATGATGCGAGATCAATCTGGCGGTTAATCGCTTCACGTTGATCTGCAACGATCTTGGCTTCAGCCTTTAACTCTGAGAGTGTGAAGGCATCTTGTGCCAGCAAGATATTTACAACGAGCAACATCAGCAAACCGATACCGGCAACTGCAGATAAGAAGGTTGCAAAGAAGCGATGAGTGGCTTGAGCGCCATCAGAAACATTTGGTACTAACTTTAAGAAGACTTCAGCTGACTTCTCAGAGAGCTTCTGGCGTGGAGCGCGTGGGGTGCGAGTTGCAATCGTCTGGGTAAGTGCCATTTAAGCAGCCAACCTTTCGATCGCACGTAAACGAACCGATGCCGAACGCGGATTGTTAGCCAACTCTTGATCAGAAGGTGTTTCACCTGATTTGGAAACAAGTGCAAACTTCGCAGCAAATTCAGGGAGATCAACTGGAAGATCGCGTGGCGTCTTTGAAGTCGAACGCTCAACAAATATCTCTTTAACGATGCGGTCTTCTAAAGATTGGAAGGAGAGAACAACTACGCGTCCCCCAACCATTAAGAGATCAAGTGCAACAGGTAATGCGCGAGTAACCGCACCGAGCTCGTCATTGGCTTCGATGCGAAGTGCTTGGAAGGTGCGCTTTGCTGGATTACCACCGGTGCGACGGGTTGCAGCAGGAATGCTCTCTTTAACTAATGTGGCAAGTTCTTGGGTTGAGTTAAGCGGTGCTTTCGCACGGGCTTTAACAATATTTTCCACGATTCGTGTTGCAAACTTTTCTTCGCCATAGGTACGCAAGATCTTTACCAGTGCGCCTGGAGCATAGGTATTTACGATCTCTGAAGCGGTAATCCCGCGAGTGCGATCCATGCGCATATCAAGAGGCGCATCTTGTGAATAAGAAAATCCGCGATTTACCTCATCTAATTGAATTGATGAAACGCCAAGATCAAAGAGGATCCCGTTAACGCTTTTATAACCATGGCTAGCAACAACTTCGTCGATGCGATCGAAGATTGCATGGTTTGGTTTGAAGCGGTCTCCGAAGCGAGCAAGACGTGCAGATGCGCGCTCTAGGGCGATTGGATCACGATCGATTCCGATAACGGTAAGAGTAGGAAACTTTTCCAGGAGGGCTTCGGTGTGACCGCCCAAACCAAGTGTGCAATCAACGATAACTGGTGATTGGCTTAGCAGAGTTGTTGGAGAGAGTAGTTCAATGCAACGATCAAGCATTACTGAAATATGTTGCGTACTTGCATCGTTCATACACTCCCCCTTTTCTTAACTAGTTATCTCGCATTTACTTCTTTAACTTCATCTCTCATCTCTGGTCACCGCCGGCCGACGGATCTAACGAAAGCGACACCGGGGAAGGGGTGTCGCTGCCGGCTTTAGGTCGGCGGTGGCCACAGATGAGAGTGCTATTTAATTTTTTACTTGCTATTTAGTTGTTTTATTAAGTTGTTTTAATTTTTCTCAGAAGAGACCCGGAAAAATCTCCTCTGAAACCTCGGCAAAGCCCTTTTCACGATCTGTTAAGTAAGAGTTCCAAGCTGCGTTATCCCAAATTTCAACGCGAGTATTTGCACCGATAACAACGCAATCTTTTTCAAGACCTGCATATGTACGAAGTCCTGCAGGAATAGTTACGCGACCTTGGCGATC
>JAPLBI010000095.1 GCA_026392815.1 Actinomycetota bacterium | reverse complement strand
GCGGTAAGTGATACCTAAGGTTTCGATCGCTCCACCCAAACCAGCAATCGCACCGGATACGACCATCGCAGAAACTACGGTGCGCTTAACTGAGATACCTGAATACCAAGCGGCATGGCGATTGCGTCCAACGGTTTCGATGCGGAAGCCGCTAGTTGTGCGACCAAGTACCCACCAGATAAAGACGCCAAGGATTACAGCGATAAAGAATCCTGAAGGCAAGCTTCCAATGATTGGAAGCCTCGCACTATCGGCGATCTCTGAAGTTCGCGTTAAGAATTGACCTGGTTCGCGCAGTTTTCCTGATGCCAAATAATCTGCAATTGCCATCACAATACTGTTGAGCATGATCGTTGTAATAACTTCATGGACACCGCGGTAGGCCTTTAGCAGACCTGAAATTGCCGCAACGAGTGATCCAAAGAATGCGCCGATAATCAGCGCAACCGGAATATGAATATATCCAGGAAGACCATCGAAGGTTACGCCCGCCCAAGCAGCCGCAAGTGAACCAGATAGAAGCTGTCCTTGAGCGCCGATGTTAAATAAGCCAGCGCGTAAACCAACTGCAACTGCAAGCCCACTAAGGACTAGAGGAGTTGATTTACCAAGCGTTGCACCAATTCCTTCAATTGAACCGAAGGCCGTTTTAAAGAGTGACTTGTAAGCAACTACTGGATCAAGTCCTTGTAACTTAATTAATATTCCGCCAATAAAGAGCGCAATAAAAACTGCAATAACTGGGATTAACCAAGAGCCAACATCAAATTTTTTATCTGTACTTTTCAGATCGGTCTTTATGGATTTCGTCTCGCTCATAATTGGCTATCTTATTGGTTTTTTGCAATAAAGAAAGAGGAAAGAAACTTCTAAAGAAAGCTGGAGAAAGGAAAGAGCGGGTGCGCTAATGCACACCCGCTCTTTCAACTAACTCTCAGATTATTAATTAACCCTTGAAGCCAGTTGGGATTGAACCAGCAAGAACGCCAGTTGTTGTCTTCTTCAAACGTACCTTGACTGCTGCAGGAACTTTTGATTCCAAGTCATGGAACGGTGCGAGTCCGACTTGACCAACGAAGTTTCCACCCTTGATTGTTCCGGCCTTAGCCTGACCAACAAGTGTTGCAACTCCAAGTACTAGCTTCTTCTCTGCTGAAGTTACTAGACATGACTTTGCTTCAGGAACTGTGTAGTACTGATCGATGTCAACACCGATGCAGAGTGCGCCAGCCTTCTGAGCTACCTTGCCGATAGCGCCGTTTCCAGTTGATCCACCTGCACCGAAGATAACGTCGTATCCCTGTGTAAGTAGCTGGTTAGCTGTTGTTGCGCCCCATGCTGGATCTGAGAAAGCGTTATCGCCAGCTGCGTGGTAAACAACAGTTGACTTGATCTTCTTGCTGCGCTGCTTAGCGGCGTATGCAATTCCGCCTTCGTATCCTTCACCAAACTTGCGAACAGGAAGAACTTCCTTCATACCGAATACTCCGCCGACCTTGTTGGTCTTTGTTAGGTATCCAGCGAGGTAACCGGCCAAGAAGCCAGCCTTATCTTCGTCGAAGATCAAACCTGTGTAGTTAGTTTCTGTTGATGCGTTGAACTGATCAACACCGATGAACTTGATCTTTGGATAAAGCTTTGCAGCAGCTGCTGAAGCATCACCCATCAAGAAGCCGACAGTTACGATTGCGTTGTAACCCTTATCAGCGAAAAGTTTGATGTTCTTTGCATAATCTTTTGAATCTGTAGTTTCGATGTACTTAGCGAAACCATCGGCCTTCTTAGCGCCTGCAACAGCGCCTTCCCATGCTGCTTGGTTGAATGACTTGTCGTCAATCTTGCCAAGGTCAGTTACGAGACCAACACAGAATGCGCCTGTCTTACCGCAATCTGCTTCAACTGTTGCAGCTTGTGCTGGAACAATGAAACCAACTGTTGCAAGAGCGAGTGCAGCTGTTACGGCTGAAATTCTCTTAATCAAGTGGAGCTCCTTATATAGACGCGGTCGATTAGGGCAATCGACCTACAAAACGTTTGTGGGGTAAGAGTAACCGAGCCCATGAAATGCGCTATTCACCCGCCGTTTTATCCGCGTTAATCTTTATTACTTTTTGATTAACTTGAACCTTCAACTTGAGGTTTAGGTCATATAATTTACGCATGCGCCACAGGAAGTTAGCGACCGCCACAGCTTTGGCGCTACTTCTACTGAGCACACCATCAGCCGAGGCTCTATCCAAGGGCTCTTTCTACCTAGAGCTTAAGACTGGTTGCTATAGCGCCAATAAAG
>JAPLBI010000056.1 GCA_026392815.1 Actinomycetota bacterium | reverse complement strand
CTGGCGCCAACTGCTGCTAAATCTTTCTGCTCAATTGTCTTCTTCTTCGCTGCCATAATGCCTTTAAATGATGGGTAACGTGGTTCGTTGATCTTCTCAACAACGCTAATCACGCAAGGAAATGCCGCAGAGATTTCATCTACGCCAGCTTCAGTTACGCGGGTAATTGCAACTGATCCGGCGGGATCAACTGTCACCTTGGAAGCAAAAGTTAACTGCGCCCAACCTAGGCGAGCGCTGATCATCGCTGGTACAACGCTCATGCGCGCATCAGTTGATTCAGTTCCGCAAATTACTAAGTCATAGCCGCCATCTGAAATCACTTTGGCGAGAACTGCAGATGTTGACAGCGCATCTGCACCGGCGAGCGCGCCATCAGTTACCAAAATTGCGCCGTTTGCACCCATAGAAAGCGCTTTACGAACCGCCTCAGTTGCGCGTTCTGGCCCCATCGAAATCACCGTGACGGTATTTGCGCCGCCTTCTTCATTGCCTCCGTGTGCTTCTGCGATACGCAGCGCTTCTTCAACGGCATATTCATCGAGATCATTAAGTACTGCATCAACGCTCTCGCGATCGAGTACTCCATTGACCATCTTCTTCTCGGCCCATGAATCTGGAACCTGCTTTACGCATACGGCGATCTTCATAGCGCAGATGTTACCGACCAGTAGCCTTTTCCGCTAGGGCAAAACCCTCAACCAATACTTCATCTTTCCTTTGCCAACACTTAACCTCACAGGTTCCATTAAGTCGGTTTTAACCTTCAGCCTTCGGATCATGTTGGAGATATTGGAGAACAAGGTTGCGAACCCGCTGCGCATACTTGTCGTAACAGAGGCCTTCCTCCCCCAAGTAAATGGCGTGACCAACTCAGTACTTCGCCTTCTTGAATTCTGCAGATCACAAGGACATCAAGTGCTGGTAATTGCACCTGAGAGCGAGAACGCGCCAAAGGAATATTGCGGATACAAAATCAAGCTCGTTCCAAGTATCGATATGAAGAAGTTGATTCCGATGGGACTTCCACAGCGAACACTTGAGCCATTTATCGAAGGCTTTGCACCAGATGTGATCCATCTAGCTTCACCAATCTTCTTAGGCCATTACGTTGCACGGTTAGCGAAGAAGGCCGGCATACCAACTGTTTCGGTTTATCAAACCGATATCGCAGGCTTTGCTCGTCATTACGGTTTAACAATTGCGCATGCAACTCTGAAACGCTGGGTCGCACGAATTCACTCGACTACCGACCTCACTCTTGCACCCTCTTCTTGGGCTTGCCGCGATCTTGAAAACTCTGGAGTTAAAAATGTAAAACTCTGGCAGCGTGGAGTAAACATTGAAAACTTCCAGCCTTCTAAATTTGATGCAGATTTCCGCAGCGAACTTTTAACAACCCGCGGTAGAAAACCTTCACCTAAATATCTAGTTGGTTATGTGGGGCGTCTTGCAAACGAGAAGCGAGTAAGTGATCTAGAAGTTATCGATCGCCACCCAGATTTCCAATTGGTAATTGTTGGCGACGGTCCTGCGCGAGCTAAGTTAGAAAACGATCTTCCCAGTGCAATCTTTGTGGGATATCAATCTGGCGCAGACCTAGCGCGGTATGTAGCAGCACTTGATGTCTTTGTTCATACCGGCAAACACGAAACTTTCTGTCAGGCTATTCAAGAAGCACTTGCCTCTGGAACAGTGGTCGTTGGCCCCGATACTGGCGGGCCTACAGATCTGATTGAGCATGGGAAAACCGGGCTTTTAATCGACACTGCAAACTCACATGAACTTTTGGAATCTGTCTTCACTCTTGCCGAGCATCCAGCGCGGGATCTAATGGAAGAAGCTGCACGTAAATCCGTAGAACATCGAACATGGGATCAGATAAATGAAGAACTTATTAAGCGCTATCGAGAAACTATCCGCGTTGTTGCATCACAGAAAGATCTGGTCGCATGAAGATTATCCACATCGCCAATTTCTATGGCCCTAAGTCCGGTGGCATAAAGACCACGCTTCATAATCTCGGCACTGGATACACAAGCCAGGGCCATGAATTCACCTACATAGTTCCGGGCGCAGGCCTTCATCATGAAAAGACGCCGCATGGCACCAGAATTACAGTTCCATCTCTACTTATTCCCTTTACAGGTGGATACCGCATCATTAAATCAAATCGTCAGATTAGAAATATGTTGCTTGCGCTTTCACCTGATCGCATCGAAGTATCTGATCGATTTACTCTTTCCAGCGTTGGACGATGGGCAAAATCCCGCAAGATCACAACTTTGGTATTTAGCCACGAAACTTTGCGCGGGTTAATCAAGACTTACCTACCATTTTCGGCCAAGAAGTTCGTTGCCTGGCATAACCAACGGCTAGCCAAATCATTTGACTATGTAATTGCAACAACGAAATTTGCCTCTTCAGAATTTCTCGCCATAGGAACTAAGAACTTAATTCAAGTTCCATTGGGCGTTGACCTAAAGACCTTCTCACCAAAGAATCGCGATCTTGAGCTTCGCACCAAACTATTAAAGGGTGGCGAGATACTTCTCGTCCATTGCGGAAGACTTTCACCGGAGAAGAAGCCAGAGCGATCAATCCAAGCGCTACGAGAACTTTTAAAGCGCGGAGTTAATGCGCGTTTGATCTATGTTGGAACTGGGCCGCTACATAAGAAACTTTACGAATCTTCCCGTGATATTCCTGTAACATTTCTCGGTTATATCTCCGATAAGAAATATCTCGCATCGGTTGTTGCTTCAGCCGATATCTCAATTGCACCTGGACCAATCGAGACTTTCTGCTTATCGGCCCTTGAATCTTTAGCTAGCGGAACACCGGTTGTTGCCTCGGCAACAAGTGCGGTCGGTGAATTCCTCCTCATTGACAGTGTTGGCTCTGCAGATTTCGTTGGGCAAGTGGCGGCAAATAACGGATCTGACTTTGCTGATGCAATCGAAACGCTAATTGGTAAGTTGAAGACAGATAACACTTTGCGCAGTCGTTGCCATCACCAGGCAGAGAACTTCCCTTGGTCTTCAACTATTTCGCAGATGCTTTCACTCGGTAAGAAGCCAAACCTCCAAGTTCTGAGAGCGGCTTAACAATGAGCGCGCCGCTTACCTTCGCTGTGATCGGCGATAGCGCGGCATCCGGTGTAGGAGATTCTGACGGCCATGGCAACAACCTAGGTTGGAGTTATCACCTAGCTAAATCATTTCGAGAACCGCTGATCTTTATCAACGCAGCTCGCCCGGGCGCAAGGTCGGCTGAAGTATTAGAGGAACAACTTCCCAAGATTTTGCTCCATAACCCAGATTTAGTAGCAGTTGTTGTAGGTGGCAACGATCTCTTGCGCAGTAACTTCAACCCACAGAAGTTTGCAGAGAATCTGCGAAAGACTTTGCTAGAACTTGTATCTAGGGGTTGCACGATTATGTTGCTTGAACTTCATGATCCAACCAAGATCGTGCCTATGCCATATCTAATAGGGCGAATCTGCCGTCGTAGAGTTGCCGCGGTAAATGCATCGACAAGAGCGCTTGGCAAAACTTTTGGAGCAGTACTCATGGAGACTCGCTCGTTGCAGGATATTTATGCGCGCGAGAAATGGCATGTGGATCGTATGCACCCAAGCAAACTAGGCCATCAATTTATCGCTGCACAATATGCCAACCTCTTAACCCATCGTGGTTATGAGATCGGTGAAGTTAAGATAGATGCTGTTAACAACCGAAGCCGTCGTGATTCAATAATTTGGATGTTAAAAAATGGCACCCCATGGTTTTTAAAGCGCAGCGTCGATCTGCTCCCTGGGCTTCTCTTGCTTAGCGCTGCTGAGATAATCTTCATAATTCGCCAGAAATTTGCATTTCTAGTTTCCCAATTTAAAGGCTTACAGGGCAAGATGAGCCCATGTTGCCAGCCGACCCTCGAACGCTCGGCGCCACACTTACAGATGGTGGAGCAAACTTTGCAATCTGGTCGAACGCCGCAGATGCCATCGAGCTCTGCCTCTTCAATGAGGTCAATGGCAAGTTAGTTGAAACTCGTTTTGCGATGTCACATCGCAACGGCCCCATCTGGCACGGGTACTTGGCGGGAGTAAAGGCCGGACAACGTTATGGCTACCGCGTCTACGGTCCATGGCAACCCGAAAACGGTGTGCGCTTTAACGCAGCCAAGTTATTGATTGATCCATACACCCATCAACTAGATGGCCAGTTGGAATATGTTCCGGAAATTTACGGACACGTGGCAAGTGACGCAGTTGGAAGCGGCGATAACACAGTGCGCGATGATCGCGATAGCGCAGGCTCTGTTCCTTATTCCGTTGTTACAAACCATTCGGTGCGCGAGATACATCGTCCACTTGTTCCTTGGGCAAATACTTTAATTTACGAAGCGCATGTTCAAGGTTTGACCGCAAAGAATGAAGAGATCGCGGCGAACGAACGCGGGACATATAAAGCACTTGGCCATCCCAGCACGATTGCACATCTAAAGAAATTAGGCGTTACCGCACTTGAACTTCTGCCAATTCATTCTTATCTAACCGAACCATCTATCTGGGACCGCGGCCGGAAAAACCATTGGGGCTATAACGCAATTGCCTTTAGCGCACCACATGGCGCATATGCGGCAACAGCAGATCCGATTTCAGAGTTGCAAGAAGCAGTTGATCGCTTACATGAGAACGATATTGAGGTAATTCTCGATGTCGTTTATAACCACACCGCTGAAGGTGGAGTTGGTGGACCGACGTTATCTTTTAAAGGTATCGACAATAAAGCTTGGTATCGCCAAGATGGCAACGGCAATTACATTGATGTGACCGGATGTGGAAATACCTTAGCGAGCAGTAATCCGCATGCGGTGCGCCACATTATTGATTCACTTCGTTGGTGGGTAGAGGTAATTGGCGTAGATGGCTTTAGATTCGATTTAGCAACGGCGCTTTACACCAGCGATACCGCCTTTAATTCATCGCTGATGTCCGCTATCGAATCTGATTCAGTACTTCGTAATTTTAAGATGATCGCTGAACCCTGGGATGTCACTCGTTATTCGCTAGGTGATTTCCCGCATCCGTGGCGCGAGTGGAACGACGCTTACCGCGACTCGGTGCGCCAGTTCTGGTTAGGTGATTTAGCACGCGGATACGGCGAAGGCGTTGCCGATATCGCATCGCGAATCAGCGGCTCGAGCGATATTTTCTATTATCGCGGGCCGACTTCATCAATTAACTTCATCACCGCACACGATGGCTTTACCCTCGCTGATTTAGTTATGTACCAAGATAAACACAATGGCCCAAACCAAGAAGATAGCGCGGATGGAAATAACGATAATCGTTCTTGGAACTTAGGCGTTGAGGGTCCAAGTGATGATCCGAGAGTTAAAGCTCATCGACATCAATTAAAGAAATCAATGGCGGCCACGCTGCTTCTCTCTTCTGGTGTGCCGATGATGACGATGGGCGATGAAATCGGCCGAACTCAAAACGGTTCCAATAATGGTTACTCGCTGCCACGAGATATGAGCCCGCTTATGGAAGATAGCGAAGCAAGCTTCATGGGTGGTTGGGCAAATAAGTGGAAGTTAAATGAAGAAGAAGCAGATCTCTACGATGCAGTTTCTGAGCTTGCCCATATTCGTAAGCAGTACCTAGAAGGCGTTGCACACGAATTCTTTACCGGCACAGTTGATGCCGGAACAAAGCGAAAAGATATCGCCTGGTTTTCTCTTGGCGGTCATGAGATGCACGAAGATCACTGGCAAGATGGCGAAAAGCGAAGTCTGACTGTATTTATCGAAGCGCACCAACACCGTTTACTTTGCCCGATGAAAACTGGGGACACTCATTCCGCAGAATCTTTGATGCTGCAACTCCGGTTCAGACGCATGAGCCGATCATTCGTCCGCCTACCAGCAAAGTAGATGTGGCAGCGCATTGTGCGCAGGTGTGGCTAGTAACACGCAATTAATTTTGCATTTACTCACGCTATAAATCACTTGGTACTAGGTAGTAAAGAGTGGACTCGCCTAAAATCTGAACCATGCTCGCATTAGTTGCACCCGGACAAGGTGCTCAGTCGCCAGGAATGTTGGCTCCTTGGATTGAAGAGCCTGCAGCCAAGCTCCTCGTGCAGCAATGGTCGCATGAGATCGGACTTGATCTAGTTCGCCTTGGAACAACCGCAGATGCCGATGAAATTAAAGATACTGCCAATGCACAACCGCTAATCGTTGCTGCAGGCTTGCTTGGTGCGCGCGCACTAAATAAAGAAAATAACTTTGCATTTGTCGCAGGTCATTCAGTTGGTGAAATTACCGCTGCTGCCCTAGCTGGAGTTATTAACGACTTAGATGCGATGAAGTTAGTGCGTGCTCGTGGAATTGAGATGGCGAAGGCCGCTGCCGTTACGCCAGCTGGTATGGCGGCGGTCTTGGGTGGAGATCGTGAAGTCGTACATCGCGCAATTGCAGATCTTGGATTAGTTGCTGCAAACGATAACGGCGCGGGTCAAATTGTTGCTGCGGGAGATTTAGATGCGCTTGCTCAACTAGCGCCCGAAGGCGCACGCGTGCGCGCACTTGCTGTAGCTGGCGCATTTCACACTTCTTTTATGGAACCTGCCGTAGCACCGCTTCGCGCAATTGCCGCTTCACTTGAAGTTCGAGATCCAAAGTGTGGCGTTATTTCCAATAAAGATGGTGCGGTAATTCGCGATGGACGAGAAATCTTAGATCGCATCGTCGCGCAGATCTCTAACCCAGTTCGTTGGGATCTCTGTATGACAACGCTCTCTGAGAACGTATCTGGCGCGCTGGAAGTTCCACCTGCTGGAACTTTGGTCGGTCTCTTAAAGCGCGCAGTGCCAATAGTTGAAACTTTTGCGCTCAAGTCAGTTGCCTTATTGAAGCGTGCGGTACCAATCGTTGAAACCTTTGCGCTCAAGGCAGTTGCTGATCTTGAGTTAGCTAATGAATTTGCACTGCGACATAACCAAGAAGTAAGTAATTAAGAGTTAAGGTAGAGCGATGGCGATCAAAGTAAAAACTGGTAGCGAGAGCACGATTTTATCTGTCGGTGCCTATCGCCCATCTCGCCTTGTTCCAAATTCGGAGATCGTAGATTTAATTGATTCCAGCGATGAATGGATTGTGCAGCGCACCGGAATTGAATCTCGTCGCTTTGCTAGCGCCGATGAATCAGTTGTAGATATGGCGATCGGTGCCGCAGAACAAGCACTAACTCGCGCCAAACTCACAATAAAAGATATTGATACCGTCGTTGTGGCAACAATTACTTATCCGCACCAAGCACCCTCTGCGGCAACCGCAGTAATTCAACGGATGGGAAATCCAACTGCGGCTGCGCTCGACATTAGCGCTGCCTGCGCAGGGTTCTGTTACGGCGTTGCCATGGCACACGACATGGTGCGCTCCGGTAGCGCGAAGAAAGTTCTCGTAATTGGCGTTGAGAAGATTTCAGATTTCACCGATCCAACTGATCGTGCAACGGCATTTATATTCGCCGATGGCGCCGGCGCTGTCGTAATTGGCGAATCTAATGAGCCGGGCATTGGTCCGGTTGAATGGGGATCAGACTCTGAAAATCGCGATGCCATCTTGATGAATCCATCATGGATCGATGTTCGCAACACTGAAACTCAATTAACTAAGGCAGATGTTAAGTGGCCGAACATTACGCAAGAAGGTCAGAAGGTTTTCCGCTGGGCCGTGTTCTCAATGAGTAAGGCAGCGCTTAAGGCACTTGATTCAGCCGGCTTATCTGTAAATGAGATTGATGCATTTATTCCGCACCAAGCAAATGTGCGCATCATCGAAACCATGGCGAAAGAGATGAAGTTGCCAGAGTCAGTTGTGATTGCAGATGACATTCGCACAAATGGAAATACCTCTGCCGCATCAATCCCCCTTGCGATGGATGCGCTGCTGGCAAAACACCCAGAACTTCACGGCAAGATTGCGCTCTTGATCGGATATGGCGCAGGTCTCGTTTACGCGGGGCAGGTTGTGAAATTACCGCCTAAACCATAATTTTTTCAGATTTAACCGCCCAATTACTAGGAAGTAGCGCATCTAATCAGAGAGAATTGCAACCTGTTGGACTCGGATGAGAAAAGCAAGAATTAAGAAAAGAAAAGGAATAAACAAATGGCACTTTTAGCCGCAGATGTACTTGCAGGAATCAAAGAGATCGTTGAAGAAGTTGCTGGTATTCCAGCTGCATCAATCGAACTCGATAAGAACTTCACTGACGACCTAGAAGTAGATTCACTTAGCATGGTCGAAGTTGTAGTTGCCTGCGAAGAGCGCTTTGGCGTGAAGATTCCTGACGAGAAGGTAACTGATCTTGCAACAGTAGGAGATGCAGTTAACTTCATCGTTAGCGCTGCCGTATAAGTAGTTTAAATGTCTCAACGTCGCGTAGTCGTCACAGGTCTTGGTGCAACTACTCCACTTGGTGGAGATGTTGCATCGACTTGGGCTGCACTAATCGCCGGAAAGAGCGGCGTACGTCTTCTAACTGAAGATTGGCGCGAACTCTTACCTGTGCACTTCGCAGCGCGCGTTGCTACAGAACCTGCCGATCAGATGGAGCGCGTAGAAATGCGCCGCCTTGATCGCTCAGAACAATTTGCTCTCATTGCATCCCGTGAAGCCTGGAAAGATGCAGGTACGCCAGATGTTGATAAGGAAAGACTCGGCGTCGTAATCGCATCCGGTATTGGCGGAGTCATTACCTTGCTAGATCAATTCGATAATTTGAAAGAGAAGGGCGCGCGCGGAGTCAGTCCACACACTGTTCCGATGTTGATGCCTAATGGCCCTGCTGCAAACGTTGGCCTTGAACTACAAGCCCGCGCCGGAGTCCACACACCTGTTAGCGCATGCGCATCTGGCGCCGAAGCAATTGGTTACGCACTTGAAATGATCCGCTCAAATCGCGCCGATGTAATTGTTAGCGGTGGCGTTGAAGCGGCAATTCACCAACTTCCGATGGCTGGCTTTGCCGCGATGAAAGCGCTTTCTACCCGCAATACCCGCAACGATGCGCCAGAGCGCGCATCACGTCCATACGATGCTGACCGTGATGGTTTTGTACTCGGTGAAGGCGGCGGAATTTTAATTCTTGAAGAGTATGAGCACGCTAAGGCACGCGGCGCCAAGATTTACTGCGAGTTAGTTGGCCAAGGGCTCTCCTCAGATGGTTATCACATCGCAGCTCCTGACCCAGATGGTTCGGGTGTGCAGCGTGCAATTAAATTTGCACTTAAAGATGCCAATCTTTCTACAAAAGATATTGTTCACTTAAACGCTCACGCGACATCAACTCCAGCAGGCGATGTCGCTGAAGCAAATGCGTTGCGCCTAGCGCTCGGCGCTGATTCAGATCATGTTGCAGTGTCTGCAACTAAATCAATGACTGGGCATCTTCTTGGTGGCGCGGGTGCAATTGAATCTGTATTCATTGTTAAGGCGCTACAAGAACGTCTTGCTCCCCCAACAATTAATATTGAGAATTTAGATCCTGCAGTAACTATCGATGTGGTGCGCGACACTCCACGCTCATTGCCTGCTGGACAAATCGCAGCGCTCAATGATTCCTTTGGTTTCGGCGGCCACAACGTTGTATTGGCTTTCGCAACTCTATAAACTGATTTTTATGGTCCACAACGAAGTTGATCCTCGTGATCCGCTGCTTCGTATCCAACGTCTGCTAGATCCCGGAACAGATTCACTTCTTGTTGAACGCACCGATTGCGGAATGATCGCGGCAACTGGTGCAATTAAAGGAAATCGCGTTGTTGTCTTTGCATCCGATGCCACAATTAAAAGTGGTGCGCTCGGTGTAGTTGGATCCAAAGTTATTGTGGAAGCCTACAAAGAAGCGATGTCTAAACAATTGCCGATCATCGGTATCTGGCACTCAGGTGGCGCGCGTTTAAGTGATGGCGTTTCATCCCTCGATGCATTCGGTGAAGTCTTTCAATCAATGATCCTGGCAAGTGGTCGTATCCCACAGCTATCTATTGTGCTTGGACCAACTGCAGGTGGCGGCGCTTATGGACCCGCACTTACCGACATCGTTGTACTTGCACCCGAAGGTCGAATCTTTGTAACTGGCCCAGACGTTGTTAAATCGGTAACCGGTGAAGATGTAGATATGGCATCTCTCGGTGGCCCTGAGGCGCACAGTAAAAATAGCGGCGTTGCACATGTGATCGCATCCTCTGAACAAGAAGCCTTTGATGAGATCCGTGATGTCACCGCGCTCTTTGCTAATCAAGGGCATTTCGATACAGATCTTAAAGATCTCGACTTATCCGTCTTTGTTCCACCAGTTTCTAAGCGAAGTTATGAAGTCCATCCGCTGATTGATGCGATCTTGGATAACGATGGCGAGAAGTTAGAGCTTCTTCCAGTCTGGGCCGAAAACATGACTACGGTGCTTGGTCGTTTCGGCGGGCGAACCGTTGGCGTTATTGCAAATAACCCGGCACATATCGGCGGAGTTTTAGATTCAGCAGCTGGTGAGAAAGCAGCGCGCTTTGTGCGCACATGTGATGCCTTTGGAATTCCGCTAATTGTTATCGCCGACGTTACTGGTTTTCTACCTGGTGCCGGTCAAGAGTGGGAAGGTGCGGTGCGACGTGGCGCTAAGTTATTGCACGCCTTCGGTGAAGCAGTTGTACCGCGCGTAACTTTGATTACACGCCGCGCATACGGTGGAGCATTTGTGGCGATGAACGCTAAATCACTTGGTGCAACGCGAGTATTTGCCTGGCCTAACGCAGAAGTTTCGGTGATGGGCGCAGTTGCTGCAGTGCGCGTGCTGCACCGTCGCATACTTGCCGATCTTGCCCCCGAACAACGTGAGGCGATGGAGTTAGAACTTGCTGCAGAACACGACAAGATTTCTGGTGGAGTTGCCCGCGCTGTTGAAATCGGTGCGGTTGATGAAATTATTGATCCAAAGCAGACTAGATCAGCACTTGCTAGAACTCTTGCTGCAGCGCCACATCGCCGCGGTGACCACGGAAATATTCCGCTCTAGGCTTAGATTTATTTCTTAAATTGCTCGTTTACATATCCTGAAGGCATTTTTGTATCGTGCCCATCAGGTACACCGATTCGCTCAATAATTTCTTCATAACCTTTGTACTTGCCCGCTAATTCAGCTTTAGTTACGCCGCGGAAACAGGTACCGATAAATCCTGGCGACATGGTGCATGAGTAAAAGGACCACTCTCCGCCAGGTGCGACTTCTCCAGCTTGGACAACGCCAGCCTTGATCGTGTGCTGCCTAACTTGTCCTGCTGCGATATCGCGACCTAATGTAATTGTGCGAGCAGTTCCATCTTCATGAAATTCATAAAGCGCGATTGGATCGCCTTCATAAAAGTGCCAGACCTCATCAAATTCCAAAACATGCGTGGTCGAGATACTAATTGGATCCTTCAGATATAGACCCAAACCTGCTGTACCAGCAGGGCCACCTGCTTCGGTCTTAGCTTCAGATATATAGGTATTTATAAAATAGGTACCTTCAACTGGAAGTGGTTTCATCCCAAAATAGTTGATGAGCTCCTGTGCACGAGAATTCATTAAAAAACTTTAGCCGTTTTTGACAGTAAAGGTAACTGAAACGGTAGATGTAACAGTCTTCTTGATCGTGGTTGTGTCATATGCGCCGCCATCTGAAGTCATAGTTGAGTCAGGTGTGGTCACCTGGAACACACCACTCTTAACTCCAGTCACGACACCTACGCTGCTACCAACTGCCTTAGTTATTGCATCTGCGCGAACCTTGGCATCTTTCATAGCTTCCTCCAACAACTGCGGGCGAAGTTCAGCCAAAGTTGAGATGTAATACTGAGGACCGTAGTTATTAACGCTAACACCCGATTGCAAAATGCTGCCGATACCTTGCGATAACTTAGAAACTAATTGGACATCTTTAGTGCGCACGGTTACATCACGAGTTGCACGGTAGTTAAGGATGCGACCGGTTGAATTACCGTTGACCCATTCTTCTTGGCCATATGTTGAAACTGGCCCCAGGGTGAGCGCCTCATCTGGGATTCCGCCATCTGTTAAATACTTAGTAACTGCGGCAACGTCATTTCCAACCTGGGAAACAGCATCAGCAACTTTAGGACGTGAGAGCGAGACAGAGAGAGTCCATACCGCGTTATCGGCAACAGCTTCAGTGCGAGCAGAACCTGTAACGACGATTCCGCTATCAGTGCGCGCAGAGATACCCCAACCAATCTTCACCAATCCCCCGAATAAAGCAACGGCGAGGATTAATACAGATGCAAATAAAGCGATCGCTTTACGACGTTCGATTTGGATAATTGGGCTCTCTGGAATTGTCATGGGCTTAGTATATCTCTTTCAAATTCTTTAGATCGCCCGGAGTTGAATAATCTGGTCAATTTCGACTTCCCTAAATGGGGCTAACTCTCTTTCCCATTGATTTCCCAGAATTTCATCGATCGCATCGCGAATTGAAAGATCGTCAAAGCCTTTGGCGAGCGCCTCCGTAATTTGATGTTCGGTCAAAACAATATTGCCAAGTCCATCAATACTTGCGCGATGAATTCCGAGCTCGGGAGTTGATCGATAGAACTCTCCCCCGAGTTCGGATTCTTCGCGAACTTCAAATCTCAAGTAGTGCCAGCCACGAAGTGCAGATGCAATCTTCGCATCGCTTCCTCGCACATCTCGAAATTCAACAGTTGTTCTATATGTTCCTGGTGCGCATGGTTGATCGCGCCATTGCAAAGTAAGCCAAGTACCTAAGATTGATTGCAAGCCCCATTCAATGTGCGGGCGCAGCGCATTTGGTGCGCTATGTATGACAAGTAAACCGGCGACAGATTCCTTTAAACGGTCTCTGTTCTGGCCAGATGGATGTAGCTCTTGCATTTTGCAAACTCCTAGTAAGTACCTAGCAAGACCGCGCTATGCGACCTTCCCCAGCGGCATAAACGCTTGCTATTTACTATCTAGATACCCAATTTTGCTCCCTTTAGGCGTAACTGTCTAGACCACAGTTAGGTGTACTCGTGTGTAGGAGGTACCCTTTTCCTTAGTCGGACGCTTAATCAGGACCCGTTTCATGGCAGTAGTGCTTTGCTCGGTATCGCTGGCGCAAGAGGAAGACCGTGTTTGAGGATTTCTTAAACACCCATATATCGAAGGAAAAGTAAAACATGGCAACAGGTACAGTTAAGTGGTTCAACTCTGAAAAGGGTTTCGGTTTCATTGCAGTTGATGGTGGCGGACAAGATGTATTCGTTCACTACTCAGCAATCCAAGGAAACGGTTACAAG
>JAPLBI010000134.1 GCA_026392815.1 Actinomycetota bacterium | reverse complement strand
GCTGATGACTGCAGGAGCAAGCGCGTTGATTACAACACCATGTGGTGCAACTTCTTTTGCAACGCCTTTAACAAAACCGATCATTCCGGCTTTTGAAGTGTTTTAAGGAGAGAGCCCTGGGTTTCCTTCTTTGCCGGCAATAGATGCAAGATGCACGATGCGGCCGTACTTCTTCTCTTTCATTGAAGGAATTACCGCTTGAGTAAGCCATATCGCTCCGTAGAGATTTACTTGTAAAACCTTTTCAAAGTCTGGCCAGTTAACATCTTCAACAACGGTATTTGATGGACCAACGATTCCAGCGGTATTAATTAGCGCATCAATCTTTCCGTGATCCTTCAAGATTGCTGAGATCGCTTTATCAATCTGGTCTTGGCTAGAAATATCGCAGACGTGGCTTTGGTTTGCTGAAAGCTTGAGTTCGTTGGCTAATTCGCTCAGCGCTGCGGCATTGAAGTCGAGCGCGATAACGGTTGCACCACGAGCGGCGATTAACTGTGCGCTGGCTTTACCGATGCCGGTTGCTGCGCCTGAGATAACTACTACTTGGCCATTGAATTCAACTGATGAAGTGCTGGTCATTTCTTTTCCTTACTTCATCCGGGGATCTATATGGATCTTTGGGCCATCGCCTGCACCTGCAGGACGCTTGCCCATAAAGACATCGTGAACTTCATTTAGTGAAATTGTTGCAGCGATTAGCGGGCGAGGATCTACTTCACCGCGCGCAAAGATTTCAATTGCTCCTTTAAGGCCAGGTGATGCAGAGAGAATTCCAACTGCAGTTACATCTTTAAGCGCGAGATCGCGTGAATCGATCAAGCTTGGCTCTCCTGAGATACCGATGTAAACAACACGGCCACCAGGTTCAACAGCCTGCACTATTTCGTGCGGAATAGATTTGTGATTGGTTGCATCAATGATTCCGTCAAAGCCAGTTCTTGGTTTTACCAAATCAGTTCCCGCGTTTTTGATTCCGATTTCATGAGCGAGTTTTATGGTGCGTTCGTTGCGACCGACTAGGTGCACGTTGGCACCTGCGGCCTGTGCAAGTTGCGCGCAGAGAAGTCCGATGGTGCCGGTTCCGTAAATCAATATTTCTTTGCCAGGGCCAGCAAGTGCTGCTTCAACTGCGCGCAGTGAGTTGCCGGCAGGTTCGATGAGCGCACCGATTGCATCATCAATTGAATCTGGAAGTGCGTGCAGCGCGCGTTCTGGAACTAGAAGTTTTTCAGCGCAAGCGCCCGGCCACCCGTTTCGAACTCCAATTTCATAACGATCCTCGCAAACATGTTGGCGTCCTGATGTGCAGCGGTAACAAGTTCCGCATCCCAGCATCGTGTCACCAGTGACTCGTTGACCAAGCCACTTGGGATTTACACCTTTACCAATTTCGGAAACAACACCGCACCATTCGTGGCCGATGCGAACTGGATACTTCGCTTGATTGCTGTGGAGATAAACCATTTCTCCGGTGAAGAACTCTTGATCGGTTCCGCAGATTCCAACGCGCGTTACATCGACAACGACTTGGTTATCCCCTGCTACTGGCTCTGAAACATCTTCGACAATGGAATTGTTTGGCGAAGTTATAGTCAGGGCCTTCATGCCGTCACTATACTCAAACCGATATCAGCACCGATAGCGGTGCGAATTTAAGGAGTTAGCAAAGATGCGCAGCGCCCATTGGTATGGCGGCAAAGACCGTGATGGATTCATTCACCGCGCATGGATGCGCCGCGGCT
>JAPLBI010000124.1 GCA_026392815.1 Actinomycetota bacterium | reverse complement strand
GAGCTCGAGTTCGAGACCGAATGTATTTGACTCTTCAACGGTGATAACGCCTTCTTTGCCGACCTTATCCATCGCTTCAGCGATCATGTCACCGATAGTTGCATCGGCTGCTGAGATAGATGCAGTAGCTGCGATCTGCTCTTTTGAATCAACGCTCTTGGCCATTGAAGCCAGCTCTGCAACAATCGCTGCAACAGCCTTTTCGATGCCGCGCTTTAGCGCCATTGGGTTTGAACCAGCTGCAACGTTGCGCAGACCTTCGCGCACAAGTGCCTGAGCTAGAACAGTTGCAGTTGTTGTTCCGTCGCCTGCGACATCATCTGTCTTCTTGGCAACTTCCTTAACGAGTTCTGCACCGATCTTTTCCCATGGATCATCGAGTTCAATTTCTTTTGCGATTGAAACGCCATCGTTGGTAATTGTTGGGGCGCCCCACTTCTTCTCTAAAACAACGTTACGTCCGCGAGGTCCAAGGGTTACCTTGACTGCATCAGCGAGAACGTTCATTCCGCGTTCTAGTCCGCGACGGGCTTCTTCATTAAAGGCAATCATCTTTGCCATGTAATTACTCCTTGTTTGTAACTCATTTAGTTTCTGCCATTGGGGGCGTTTTATCACTCACACCCCGAGAGTGCTAACGCCAAATCTAGACGGTCTTATTCCCTGTCGCAAAACGAGGTGTAATTGGGAGGAGTTAGCGTGCGGAGCGCGCCGACATACGAGCCTCACGGAGGCGGCGCAGGCGCTTAACGAGCATTGGAGAGGCCGCTAGGGCATCGTCCCGGTCGATTAGGTCATTGAGTAATTGGTAGTAACGAGGAGCGGTGAGGTCAAAGAGCTCTTTAATTGCAGACTCTTTCGCACCAGCAAAGCGCCACCAATTGCTCTCGAAATCAAGGATGCGTACTTCGAGGTCGGAAAGTGAAGACCCCTGCACATCATTATTTTCGAGCGCTGACATGGAGTAAATCTTAAACCAGCGGTAGCAGAAATTGTGGGATTTACACCTTACTAAATTTTAAAGAGTATCCAAGATCATAGATATATCTGTGATCTTCGTCCAAGGGTTAACGATCGCAAAGCGCAAGATCGATTGGCCCTTATCTGAAGATGGTGGAATAAAGCCGATCTGATCGGCTAATAATTTATCGCTCCACTTTTGATAATCACTTGGCGCCCAACCTTTGCGAGTAAAGGCGACAATGGAAAGTTCGGGTTCGTGAATTAAATCTAAATTAGGATGTTGGCGAACAAGTTCGGCGGCATCACGAGCCACAGTAAGCGTTTCTTCCATCGCTTCGGTATATGCATCAGTGCCATGTGCTGCAAGTGAGAACCAGAAAGGTAATCCGCGGACGCGACGAGTTAAATGAATTGCATAATCTGCCGGTGACCAAGTGTCATCGTGCAGAGTTTCCAAATATGAAGCGTGTTGGGTGTGAACTTCTTTAGCAAGCTCTGGGTTGCGATAGATAAGTGCGCAGGCATCGAACGGTGCAAAGAGCCACTTATGTGGATCGACGATTAAAGAATCGGCTTGTTCGACACCGCTAAATTTGGCGCGTACCGATGGAGCACATAAAGCCGCTAAACCGTAAGCACCGTCCACGTGGAACCAGATATCGCGAGCATGGGTTGCTTCAGCAATCGTTGCTAGATCATCAATGATTCCGAGGTTTGTGGTGCCACCAGTTGCGACAACGGCAAATACGCGAGTCTGAGTTGTGGCATGCAATTGATCAATTGCTGCACCAAGTGCGTCACCGTGCATCTTGCGATCAGCACCTGGTTCAATCTTTAGAAGTTCTACATCCATGATTTGTGCAGCGCTGGCGATTGAAGAATGTGCTTCTGCGCTGCAGGCGATTGCCCAACG
>JAPLBI010000076.1 GCA_026392815.1 Actinomycetota bacterium | reverse complement strand
AGTGCGCCTTTGCGAGTTGTCGCCCAAGTGGTGGTGGGAGTGAAGCCCAGTTCTTTACCAACTTCAAGATCAATGGCATCTGGTTTATGTTCTAAATACTTGGGCCAGGTGTAATTTTTTGGGGGAGGCAAGCGGTTATCTTTATCGAAGTTCCAAGAACCACCGGTTGGTTTGCCGTTTTCGATCAAGATGTTCAGTCGAGCGCGCTGTGCGCGATAGAAAGTCTCCATCAGATAACTCTTCTGCGAATCTGCCCAGATAAAGAAGTGCTTGCGGGTGGTTAAGAAAAAATCATTTTCAATAAACTCGGCACCGAACTCTTTGAGTTGTTCCATCTGGCGATGTGAAGAAGGCTCGGCGCATATCAGCTTGTGGGATTTATATTTCTTTTGAAAGTTGGTCAGTCCATCAATAGTTGTTGGAGCTTTAACGTATATTTCTTTTGAAAGTTGGTCAGTCCATCAATAGTTGTTGGCGCTTTAACGTATTCAACGGTGAAACCTTCATCGCGCAGTGACTGTGCGAAGTGGCGGGCAGAGGAGATAAGAAAGTGCAGGCGCTGTGGGTGCCAATTACGGCCGGTGGTCATGCGTGCGCTTTCGACCATCACGATTACATCTTGCTTTGGGTCAGCGCTCTTTAGCGCGCCAAATTTGCGGTGCAGCTGATCAAAAGGAAGATAGATCAGCTGCGACATGCGTAAAGAGTAATTGGATCAGCGTTTTTACGCGCCTTTTAGCTACTTCTTTTTAAAGCCAGTTGGGCACTTAGGTGGCGCGCCGGTTACCTTCTTTGAGGTCTTGCCTTTTACGCAAGTGATCGTTGATTTCTTTGGCGCAACTGTTTTAGTAGCCTCCGCTGGCTTCTTAAAGCTAACTGCCAATCGCGGTGATGAGTAAGAGAACCCGTAGGCACGCAGATTGATCCAATCGTTCTTTGCGTCATAGGTCGCAGTCACTGTTGCAACCTTCTTGGTGCCATCGTCATAGGAAACTTCAACTTTGGCATATCCGGCAGCGATTGCTGGGTCGATACCCCACCAATCACGTGCGCGATTTCCTTTAACTTTCAACTCCAGCCAGCCTTCGATCTCTTTGCCGTTTTCATCAAAGTGAACGTTGCCAACCTTTACAACGATCTGCTGGCTATCGCGATCAAAGCGGAAATCACTTAGACACCACCAGCCGTTGGTTCCGAGGATCACATCATCGGCGCGAGTATCTGAAGTTTTATTTCCTGCATCCCAATAGACCATGTTGACTGCCATATTGCGTTGAGTTGATGCGGCTTTCAAAAGATTAGATTCGCAGACCGGATCGTTCGGGCGGGCTGCCGGGCTATTTTCAGGGAGTCCCTTAACGGTAATTAAATCTCCAGTGACGCTAACTTGTGGATCGCGAACATTGGAGAGCACCCATTTGATTCGCTTGGAAAAGCCTGGGCTCTTTAAAATAAATTGAAAGTAGTAGCCCGCTGGAAGAGAAGCCTTATTCATATCATTTGAAGTTAAATAGATCTGCAGACTGCTATTCATCAAGTGAACGCTGGCGCTGACTTCACTTGATCCATCAGTAGTTGTTACACCAGCAGGTAGAGTCCAGATATGAGCTAATCCGCCGAAGTCCTTTACTGAAGAGTAATTCTCAATTTGTTCTCCTTGAGGAGATGAAATCATTTGCCACTCTTGAACGGCAGTAGTTGGGTCGAAGTTTGGTTGTTTCTTGTAGTTCATTTCGCCAACTTCGGTGCCATCTTCTTTAATGACTTTTATGCTCTGCGTGCAATCTGTTGTGATCTTCCATTGCTCATCGCAAGGAAGCCAGACTCCATAACGCACATCGGTGATCCCAGTCTGCTTCCACCACTTTGGTTCAGGTGGCATCGGAAAAGGATCGGCGGCGCTGGCGGGGGTAAGAGTGGTTGCAGCCAGCAGTAAGGCGATTGCGATGCGAAGCGCTGAACGGGTTTTCATGGCTACTTCACCGTTTCTTTTGCCGTTTTTTATGCGCCCAGTGCAGTTGTCGGCGCGCTGGATTAGAGTCTAAATCTAGGTAGTCCTATGCCCATCGGCAATAGCAGGTGGCGAACTTGTACTCACAAGGAGGCAGGAATGTTCGAACTGTTGGCGCTTACGGCGGTTATCTATCTCTTTATCAACCGCAAGAAGAAGGTACGCAAGCCGCGGGGGATCGATGCCGAACTCCGCGAGCTAGTCGAGAGCACTTATTACTCCGATGCGATGGCTGCTGAGATTAAGGGCTATCTACTATCAGTTGTTGGCGATAATCGCGATGGCGCCGAGAAATTTTCTGATGCGCGCATTGCACAGGCGCAATCTATTTTGGATAAGGCTGGGCCTTCGGCTTTTTACTGGATGGCCGAGATCGCAACGCAGTTAGCGGTTTTATCTGCAGCCAAGATCAATGGCTTAGATACCAATGTTGAAAGTGAGATTGGCGCTGGCACAGTAACGCCGGAAAGCGTTGTTCGCATCGTCGTTCAAGGCTGATTAGAATGCGGAGATGAAGCCAGAATCGGCCGGAAGTAAGTTTAAGAAGGCGCTGCAAGAAGAGAAGCCGCTGCAGATTGTTGGAGCAATCAATGCCAATCATGCGCTGCTGGCAAAGCGCGCTGGATACCGCGCAATTTACTTATCTGGTGGCGGGGTCGCCGCAGGTTCACTGGGTGTTCCTGATCTTGGAATAACAACTTTAGAAGATGTCTTAACTGATGTTCGTCGCATCAGTGGAGTTTGTGATCTGCCCCTGTTGGTTGATGCTGACACCGGTTTTGGGCCATCGGCTTTTAATATCGGTCGCACGGTAAAAGATTTGATCAAAGCAGGCGCAGCTGCGATGCACATTGAAGATCAAGTGCAGGCAAAACGTTGTGGTCATCGCCCGAATAAAGAGATTGTAAGCAAGGGCGAAATGGTTGATCGAATTAAGGCTGCCGTTGATGCGCGCACCGATACTGATTTCGGAATTATGGCGCGCACCGATTCGATTGCTATTGAGGGTATTGATGCTGCTATTGAAAGATCACTTGCCTACATTGAAGCTGGTGCTGATTTTGTTTTCCCAGAGGCGATCCGCGACTTGGAAAGTTATAAGAAGTTTGCCGCCGCGGTTGGCAAACCGATCTTGGCCAACATCACCGAATTTGGTTTGACCCCTCTATTTACGCGCGATGAACTTGGTGCCAATGGGGTTGGACTGATTCTCTATCCGCTGTCAGCGTTCCGCGCGATGAACAAGGCGGCCGAGAACGTTTATGAGGCGATTCGCCGCGACGGCACTCAAGCCGGCGTTATCGATTCAATGCAGACCCGCGAAGAGTTATACGAGCGAATTAATTATTATGAATTTGAGAAAGCGTTAGATCAATTCCAGAGCGAAAAGGATAAGTAATTGTCATCTCATATAGCCCGCGTAAATCAGGAGTTCGATAAAGAGATCGTAGATATCGTCGATTACGTATTTGATTACGAAGTTACTTCGGATCTGGCATATGAAACAGCGTGGTCATGTTTGATGGATACCTTGGGTTGCGGCCTAGAATCACTGGAATACGAAGCTTGTACCAAGTTGCTTGGTCCGCTAGTTCCAGAACTTCAGGTTAAAGATGGTGTGCGCGTCCCTGGTACCG
>JAPLBI010000169.1 GCA_026392815.1 Actinomycetota bacterium | reverse complement strand
GATTTTGGTGGCTTTGAAGGAAATGCTCAGAGCTTTCGCCTACTTACTCGCATTGAAGCAAAGACAATTGATGAAGATGGCGCAAGCGTTGGTTTGAATTTAACTAGAGCATCACTTGATGCGGCAACAAAGTATCCATGGCCGCGCGCAATCAATCCCCGTAAATTTGGAGTTTATGACGATGATGTAGAGATCTTTAATTGGATGCGCCAAGGTGCGCCTTCAGATCGCAAATGTATTGAAGCGCAGATTATGGATTGGTCAGATGACTGTGCTTATTCAGTACATGATCTCGAAGATGCGATATTTGTCGGTCAAGTTAAGGTCGATAACTTTGAACGCGACTTTGATATCTTGCATAAAGAGATGTGCGATGGTTATGGCTCAACTGCAACTAAAGATGAAGCAGCAGCTGCTTTGCAACGTCTGCAACAACTTTCTTGCTGGCCGCGTTATTACGATGGAAGCCATCGCTCACTTGCTCGCCTAAAGGATTCAACATCACAACTTATTGGTCGTTTTGTGCTTGCCGCTGAACTAGAGACACGAAAAGTGCACGGCAAAGGTGCACTCCGCCGATACGAGGCAGATCTGGTTATTCCACGTGAACAAGAAGTGGAAGTAGATTTCCTGAAGGCAGTGGCCGGTCATTACTTAATCAACGCTGCAATTTCGCAAGAGCGCTATGCCAAGCAGCAGATTGTTATTAAAGAGCTAGTTGAGATGTTGCATAAGCACGCTGCAACTTCACTGGACTCGATCTTCGTTAAAGATTGGGAGCGCTCCAGCGATGAGACTTCTCGTATGCGCATCATCATCGACCAAGTTGCTAGCCTGACCGACCCCGGGGCCTATGCGCTCCATGCCCGCTTGAGCGCGCTCTGATATCGGCCTAGAGAGATAACATGTATTTATGAGCGGACGCATTAAGGAAGAAGATGTTGCGCATGTGCGCGAGCGCTCACCTATTGATGAAGTCATCGCAGATTATGTGCAACTCAAATCTGCCGGTGGCGGACAGAAGAAAGGGCTCTGTCCTTTCCACGATGAAAAATCACCTTCATTTCACGTAACCCCAAGTAAAGGCTTCTTCCACTGCTTTGGTTGTCAGGCAAGTGGCGATGTAATCGCTTTCTTAATGAAGATAGATCACTTGAGTTTTACCGAAACGATTGAACGTTTAGCCGATCGCATGGGTTATCAATTGCGCTATGAGCAAGGAAATTTCACGCCAGCACCTGCCGGCAATCGCTCTCGCTTAATTGCCGCTAACGCCCTTGCTGCAAAGTTCTATCAAGAACAGTTGAATACTTCACCACTTGCCGCACATGCGCGCGAGCTAATGACCAAGCGCGGATTCGATAAAGGCGCCTGCGAAACTTTTGGTGTTGGTTATGCCCCAGATGAGTGGGATGGCCTAACTAAATTCTTGCGCGAACAAGGATTTACTATCGATGAACTTGAAACTGCAGGGCTTTCCAAGATGGGACAGCGCGGACCAATCGATAAATTCCGCAATCGCCTAACCTGGCCAATCAAAGATATCTCTGGCGACGTCGTTGGTTTTGGTGCGCGAAAGCTCGCCAGCGATGAAGAAGATCAAGGCCCTAAATATTTAAATACATCTGAAACCCCGATTTATAAGAAGAGCCAAGTCCTTTACGGCCTTGATATGGCGAAGAAAGAGATCGCGAAAAAGCGCCAGGTTGTAATTGTTGAAGGCTACACAGATGTAATGGCAGCGCAGTTAGCTGGAATAACGACAGCAGTTGCAACTTGTGGCACCGCATTCGGTGCAGACCACATCCGCATCATTCGCCGTTTGCTTATGGATGACGATGCTTTCCGCGGTGAAGTTATCTTTACCTTCGATGGCGATGCCGCCGGACAAAAGGCTGCGATGCGCGCCTTCACCGAAGATCAAAAGTTTGTGACTCAAACCTTTGTGGCCGTTGAACCTAATGGACTCGATCCATGCGATCTGCGCCAACAGAAAGGCGATCTAGCGCTACGCGATTTGATTGCTAAGCGCGTTCCGCTATTTGAGTTTGCTATACGCACCGAACTTGCGCTCCATAAATTAGATTCTGCCGAAGGTCGCGTTAACGCGTTAAATGCAACGGCGCCTCTTGTTGCGCAGATTCGCGATAAGTCACTGCGCCCCGAGTACACACGTTTGCTTGCTGGATGGCTTGGCGTTGAAGTCGAGACAGTTTCATCTGCCGTTGCGCAAGGCGTTAAGCGCCAGCCACAACAGAGCACACCAGTTGTAAATGGCGAAGAAGAAGCGCCACAAGTGCAGTGGCGTCCAAATCCACAAGAGCCGCGTTTAATTCTGGAACGTGAAGTATTGAAGGCGCGCCTGCAGATGCCATCTTTGATATCAAATTGGCGAGAGATTGAAAGTGGCGCCTTTACGCATCCGGCCTACATTCAATTAGCGCAGATAATTGCTGCAGTTGATGAGCAGAGTTCGATTGAGATTGAACAAATCTCAGATGAGAATATGCGCGCGCTCTTTACCGAATTAAATGTTGAGCCGATTCGCGCCGATGGTGAGGTCACTGGCCATTATGTAGAAAGTATTGTTGCGCGCCTGCGCGAAGTTGGAATCTCGCGGGCGATCGCAGAACTTAAATCTTCGCTGCAACGGTTAAATCCTGTAGAAAATGAGCAGGAGTACAACCAAGCCTTCGCTAGCCTGGTGGCCCTTGAGACCACCCGCCGCGGACTGCACGATCTCGCGCTTCGCTCGATTTAGACCCACTGCGCCTCGTGCGCTAGAGTGTGCGCCTGCACGACAAGTTGTAAATCTTTGCCCCATAGCTCAGTTGGTAGAGCGCCGAACTGTTAATTCGGATGTCCCTGGATCGAGGCCAGGTGGGGCAGCCAGCAAGAGATTTTGACCTCTAGGGTCTAAATTGAGTTTATGAAGTTAAAGGCCTCATGGAGAAATCAACTCTGGCCGCTGCGCGTTATGCGCCTCTGGCTTGGAGCTACTTGGATCTATGCCGGTTGGGATAAGGCAAGTGATCCCGGATTTTTAACTTCTGGTTCGCCAACATTTATCGGATCACAACTTGCTGCATACGCGCAAAATTCACCGATTGATTTCTTACTCAATAAAATTTTAGATCACGCAACTCAGGTTGGTATTTTGGTGATGGTTGCCGAATTTGCAATCGGCTTTGCAACACTTCTTTGGATAGCGCCAACATGGGCAGCCTTTGGCGGTTTTTTAACCTCCCTATTTCTATGGCTGTCTAGTACATGGAACGTTCAGCCATATTTCTTAGCAAGCAATTCGGTCTACACGGTTTTTTGGTTCACTTATTTCTTATTCCTCTACGGCTCTCGTCGCAAGAGCAATATCTCAATTGATCGCCGCGGCTTTATCCGCGTTTCATTGATTGCCGCACTTGCCGTTGCGAGTGCTGGGCTTGGGCGCTTGCTTCCTAAGAAATCGGCAGCGGTGAGTGCTGGCCCCGCCAAAATCATTGAAGATAGAGCGCTTGCGGTGGGTAAGATTCATAACTTCACATCTAAATCTGGATCACCTGCAGTTTTATTTAAGAGCAAAACAGGGGTTTATGCATATTCGGCAGTGTGTACCCATGAAGGTTGCACCGTGCAATACAACTCAGCAACTAAGAACCTGCAATGTGGCTGCCACGGTGCGGTATTTGATCCAGGAAAAGATGGAACAGTTGTGACAGGCCCTACAAATAAGCCGCTACCTAAGATTAAAGTAGCCGTTGAAGGTGCCTGGATCGTAGAAGCCTAATAATCTTTACACCGAAATCACAGGATTCGCTAAGAATTAAGAGAGATGATCAAGCCATGAAAATCACACGCACACCTCTAAAAGTAACTATTGCTTTTGTTGCCGGCGCACTCTTAGCCGGAACCGTTGCAACCGCCGCGACCACAACTTCCGCAGGCAGCGTTGTAGTTTGTGCCGACAACCGCACCCAGGCTTTGACTTTAGCCAAGAACAACACATGTCCTGTTAATAAAACAGCTATTGAAATTGGCAATAACTCTATAAATGCCAAGACAATTTCAGCGCTTGTCACACCATCTGTGGTTTCTATATCCGTAAAGACAACAACTGGCGGCGGAACTGGATCAGGATCGATCTATAAATCCAATTCGACTAGCAGCTACATCATCACCAATAACCACGTAGTTGAAGCAGCCGCAACTAGCGGCACAATTAAAGTTGAGTTTGCTGATGGCAGCGAAATTGCTGCAACTATTGTAGGCCGCGATCGCATGTATGACATCGCCGTCTTGCAGGTAAAGAAGGGTAATTTACCGGCGATCGCACTCGGTGATTCTTCTAAGATCAGCGTCGGTGAAGAAGTACTGGCAATTGGTTCACCACTAGGGCTTGCAAATACAGTTACCCAAGGAATTATCTCTGCGCTTAATCGCCCAGTTACAGCTGGAACAACTGATTCCACATCTTATGTAAATGCAATTCAGACTGATGCGGCAATTAATCCAGGTAACTCTGGCGGCGCGCTGGTTGATGCGCAAGGTCGCATCATCGGCGTTAACTCTGCAATTGCCACACTCACTTCAGGTGGAGTCAGCGGCAGCATCGGCTTGGGATTCTCAATTCCGATCAATGAAGCAAAGCGCGTGATCGATGAAATCATTGCAACTGGTAAGTCAACACGTCCGGTGATGGGCGTTGTCTTCGATGATGTAACAGCAGATACCCAAGCAAAGATCTTGCAGTTAACTCCTGGTGAGGGCGCAGAAAAGGCTGGCGTCGTTGTTGGTTCGATCATCAAATCAATCGATGGCGTAAAGATTGCCAATCGTGATGCTGCCATTGTGAAGATCCGTTCGTACGCACCAGGTGCAGTTATTACAGTGGTAATGACCTTGCCTGATGGATCATCAAAGACCTACAAGGTCACACTCGGAACAGCTCCCGCGGTTTAATTCACCTAAAAGTTAGGTGCGCGGTAGCCTTCACCCATGGCGTTGTTTAAGTTAGAGATCTCTCTTCCAGATCGCCCAGGCGCTCTTGGGTTGCTGGCATCTGCAATTGGCGCAGCCGGTGCAGATATCCGTGGCTTAACTGTTCTGAAATCTGAAGATGGCCGCGGTTATGACGAAGTTACCGTTGCCGTGCCTGGATCTGATCCAACAGATTTAATTGAGGTTCTTGGCGCTATCGGTGGCGTTGAAGTTATCTCGTTTAACGCTCTCTAATTACTGATTACAGCTGCACCGCTACTTGGTAGTGAAGTGAAAAATCTTGGTTCAGTAAAGCCTGCTGCTTTAAATGCCGCAGTGATCGCCACCTTTGCTTGATCAATATCAGCAACTTTAAAGAGCGCTATAGCGCTTCCGCCAAAACCTCCACCAATCATTCGCCCACCCAGTGATTTATTGGCGAGAGCGGTTGCAACAGCGAGATCTAACTCGGGGCAAGATATCTCAAAGAGATCACGTAACGAAGCATGTGATTGGGTCAAGATTTCACCAACTGATTTGAAATCAGCGAGTTTCAAGTGTTCAACGCATTGGTGCACGCGGGCAATGTCATTTACAACATGTTCGGCTCGCATATATTCAAGTTCTGTTAACTTGCCGCGAGAACTTTCTAATTTCGACGCTGAGCAATCCCGCAGCGCCTTTATGCCGAGTTTTGCGGCTGCAGATTCGCAAGAAGCGCGTCGTTCGGCGTAACCACCATCGACTAGCGCATGGTGGGCGCGGGTATCAATAATTAAAAGCTCTAGGCCAGAACTTGCTAGATCAAAAGGAATTTGTTCGGTGCTTAGGTCGCGACAATCAAGTAAGAGCGCGCTACCTGCCTGTGCCATTAGCGATACCGATTGATCCATGATTCCGCAGGGCATTCCTACATATTCATTTTCAGAACGTTGCGCTAAACGCGCTAGATCAGGTAGTGATAGATCTGCTGTAAATAATTGGCTAAGTGCGATTGCAATTGAACATTCCAGCGCCGCAGATGAAGATAAACCTGCACCGAGTGCGACTCGGCCATCGACCAAGATATCTAAGCCAGTCGTTATGCGATCGCCAAAGGCCCAGATAACTCCCAAGATGTAACGCTCCCAATCTCCATCTTTATCAGGGGATATCTGATCAAGAGAAGTTTCAATTACTTCACCGGGACGTTGTGCTGATGCGATTCGGATCTTTCGATCGCTGCGTCGGTTAATAGCGGCATAGGTTCGATCATTTATGGCGAAGGGCATAACAAAGCCATCGCAATAATCGACATGTTCTCCGATTAAATTAACGCGTCCCGGCGCCTCGGAAATTATTTCTGGTGCTTGCCCAAAGAGCGCTGTGAAATCAGAGCTCAACATCTCGCAACTGACCTGCAGATTGTTCAGGCTTTAGATCCATGATGAATGCACCCATTGCAGATTCACTACCTGCTAGATACTTTAACTTGCCAGGTGCGCGGCGCACGCTAGTGATCTGCCAATGCAGGCGCAGTAAATCGCGACCTTCGCGCACTGGTGCTTGATGCCAGGTTGCGATGTAGGCCATATCTATTCCGAATACGCCATCTAAGCGACGCATAACTTCAAGCGAAATCTCTGGAAAAGCATCTGCTTGTTCTGGAGTTAGTTCTGCCAAGTCGGCAACTGGTTTAAGTGGTGCTACATGTATTTCAAATGGATATCGAGCAGCATATGGAACAAAGGCTACCCAGTGAGCGTTCTTAGCAACGATACGAACTTGGTCTTTTAATTCGCGGGCAAGCACATCATCAAATAAAACTTTGCCGGTTTCATCCATATATTTGCGAGCAACTGCCAGCATCTTCTGAACTCGCGAAGGCAGATACGAATAAGCATAAATTTGGCCATGTGGGTGAGAGAGAGTTACGCCAACTTCTTCACCACGATTTTCAAATG
This sequence comes from Actinomycetota bacterium, assembly GCA_026392815.1. Taxonomy (GTDB): domain Bacteria; phylum Actinomycetota; class Actinomycetes; order Nanopelagicales; family Nanopelagicaceae; genus Planktophila. The sequence continues at coordinate 9,345 of JAPLBI010000169.1, read as the reverse complement.
GTGCGATGTGATGGATATATGGCTCTTGCGAGAGTTCGCGCACGCGGTCGATCCATGCTTCAAGCAGAACGCGCACGCGTTGTGGCGTTAAATCTTTAAAAGAACCGCCGTGGTTATCGGTAAAGCAGATTACTTCGCACTTTCCGGCAGCTGTTCCGGCATCTGTTTCTGGTCCGACCATATCGGGGGCGGCCCAATCACCTTCTGGTTTACGTAGCGAAGGTGAGCGATTATCAAAGACCACAACTTCATAATTTGCATCAGGAACTTCAGTTAGAAGTTCACCTTTTGTTGGACAGAGCGGACATAACTCTTTCGGTGGCAAGAAGATCCGCCCTTGTCGGTGCGCGGCCATTACAACCCATTCATTTAGCAGTGGATCAAGGCGAAGTTCGCCGATACCGGGTTGCTCTTCTTTAGGGCGTTGATCTTGCGCTGTGCGAGATTGACCTTGCGAGTCGTAATACCGAATGGTGCGGCCATCTGCCATCGCTAAATTGTTGCGAATAACTCCAGCGCTTAGCTTTTTCTGCTCGCTCATAATGGGTTAACTCTAAGCCTTAACGGGTGCGATTTAGCGTTATTCAACCCAGTTAAAGGTCCGCTCCACTGCACGTTTCCATTGCGCTGCGCCAATGGTTCGGGTTTTCTCATCACTTTCTGCCTGCCATCGCCGATCTTGGCGCCATTGCGCTTTAACTTCATCGGTTGATTTCCAGAAACCAATTGCTAAGCCCGCTGCATATGCCGCACCGAGCGCTGTGGTCTCGGTAATTAAAGGTTTAACGATATCGATGCCCATTACATCTGCTTGTAATTGCATACATAGTTGATTTGCAGTTATACCGCCATCAACTTTCATCTCAGTCATTGCGATGCCGCTATCTGCAACCATCGCTTCCATGATCTCCATAGTTTGATAGCAAATCGCATCCAAGGCAGCGCGGGCTAGGTGTGCCTTAGTTGTGGCGCGGGTTAGGCCAACAATTACTCCACGCGCATCGCTGCGCCAATACGGTGCAAATAAACCAGAGAATGCAGGAACGAAATAAACACCACCAGAGTCTTTAACTTGCAGCGCAAGCGCTTCGACTTCAGATGCAGATGAAATTATTCCGAGTTGATCACGTAACCATTGAATAGCTGAGCCAGTTACCGCAACTGAGCCTTCAAGGGCATATTGCGCAGGTTGGTCACCGAATTTGAAGCAGACCGTTGTTAAGAGACCATGTTTGGAGCGAACAATTTCGGTTCCGGTATTTAGCAGCGCAAAGTTACCGGTGCCATAAGTTGTCTTGGAACTTCCCTTTTCAAAACAGGCTTGGCCAACCATGGCAGCATGTTGATCACCCAGAATTCCTGCAATAGGAATTTGGGCTGCAAAGGGACCGCTCTTGCTAGTTTCACCATAAACTTCAGATGAAGATTTAATCTCAGGCAAAATTGCTAATGGGATATCAAAGATTGCTAGTAGCTCACTATCCCAAGCAAGGCTCTGCAGGTTCATAAGCATGGTGCGCGATGCATTTGTTACATCTGTTATGTGCAGACCACCAGATAAATTCCAGGTGAGCCAAGAATCAATCGTGCCAATCCGCAGGCTTCCTGTGGCTAGCGCCTGTTTAACCGAATCGACGTTATTTAGCAGCCAATTGATTTTGCTCGCTGAAAAATATGGCGCGATCGCAAGGCCGGTGCGGCTAGTTAGGAGCTCTTTATCTGATTGAGATAGCCCATCTAGGAAATCAGCGGTCCGGGTATCTTGCCAAACAATTGCGTGATGTAGCGCCTTACCGGTCTGCGCATCCCAGGCCACGATCGTTTCGCGTTGATTGGTAATGCCTATTGCACTTATCTCTATCGAAGCCAGGCCAGCCTTTTTTTCAGCGGCGGAAATTGCTTCTTTGATCACCGATTGTGTGTTCTGCCAGATCTCACCAGCATCGTGCTCGACCCAACCAGGGTGAGGAGTGAATTGTTGGTGTTCCTTTTGGGCGATAGCAATAACAGCGCCTGATTTATCAAAGATCATGCAACGAGTGCTGCTCGTTCCTTGATCAAGACTGGCTATATATGACATATCCTTAAGCCTATAACGAAAGTATTCGAGACGGTAGGGCGGGAGAGTAAATGTTTGATTCGCAGTTAAATCCTGCGCAACGTATCGCCGCCCTTAAGTCTTTGGCATCAGATGAATTCGATGTATTAATTATTGGCGGGGGAGTCACTGGTGTTGGTGCAGCGTTAGATGCCGCATCACGCGGATTAAAAGTAGCTCTAGTAGAAAACCAAGATATTGCAGCCGGTACATCAAGCCGCTCAAGCAAGTTGATTCACGGTGGACTTCGCTACCTCGAACAATATGATTTCAAGTTAGTCCGCGAAGCGCTGCATGAGCGCGAGTTAATGGTTTCATCCTTAGCGCCGCATCTAGTTAAGCCAGTTGGATTTCTATATCCGCTCCATGAAAAGTATCGCGAACGCACTTATGTTGGCGCAGGACTTGCTCTCTACGATGTGCTCCGCGGTTTTCAGCGCGCACTACCTTGGCATAAACATTTAAGCGAGAAGAAAATTGCAACTATCGCACCATCTTTACGTGGGGATCTAATAAATGGCGCAATCAAGTACTTTGACGCTCAGGTAGACGATGCTCGTCACACCTTGGCTGTTGCACGTACTGCAGCGCGCCACGGAGCAATTATCGCTACCCGCGTTCAGTGCGAAGAGCTAGTTCGTGATGGAAAGCGCGTAGTTGGCGCGAAGGTTCGCGACCTTAACTCTGGCAAGAAGATAACTGTTAGCGCGAAGGTAACTGTGATGTGCGCTGGTGTTTGGAGCGATGAGCTCCATGAGAAATTTGGAATCAAACCTGGATATAAAGTCGCCATGAGTAAAGGCGCACATATCGTGTTGCCAAAGAGCGCGATTAAATCTGAGGCCGGAATAATCCTGAAAACTTCAGTTTCAGTCCTATTTATTATTCCTTGGGCCGATAAATGGATTGTTGGTACAACAGATACTCCATATAAGGCAGATCGCACCAACCCGGTCGCCACTAAAGAAGATGTTGAATACATAATTGATCAGGCAAATCGCGTGTTACATCCCAAGATTGATGCCGCTGACATTCTCGGTGTTTATGCTGGCTTGCGTCCGCTGGTCGCTAACGCAGCAGGAGCCACAACCACAAAACTCTCACGCGAACACACCGTCGATCGCCCAGTCCCAGTACACCACCTATCGCGTTATGGGTAAGGATGTTATTGATCTAGCCGTTAACGATCTACGTCGCATCGTTGCCGAATCAATTACCGAGAAATTACCTGCAATTGGCGCTGATGGTTACTTTGCTTTGGTGCAACAGAGTGCGCAGTTGGCACAGATGAGCGGCTTAGCGCAAACAACAATTACTCATCTCCTAGATCGCTACGGATCGCTAATTAACGAAATATTTGAAATCATCGACGAAGATAAGAAGATGGCAGAACCGCTCACGCCAGAACTTGCCTATCTAAAAGCAGAGATCATTTATGCAGTAACCCATGAGGGAGCACAGAGCGTTGATGATGTTCTCTCGCGCCGCACGCGAATTGCATTTGAAGCAAGCGATGGCGGCGAAGCGATTGCCGCAACAGTTGCCACACTGATCGCTCCGATATTGGGTTGGGATGCCGCGGCGAAGAAGGCTTCTGTTTCCGAATTTACAAACCATTTAAAGAACGAACGAGCTGCGCTAGATAAATTGCTTACTCGTACCCGCTAATTCTTAATCTGATTCCTGCATCCATCAGTAGTTGGCTTCTTTGTAGGAGCAACGGTTGGCTTCGGAGTAGGTGTTGGTAGGTTTGGATCTCCCGGCAAAATCGATAGCGTAATTGGTGATCGACTTTCTGCGTGAGTACCAGTTGCATCTTTAAATCCGATTCGCCCCGTCCAAGTTCCCGCTGGCATTCCTTTAATGGTTAGCTTCCAAGATCCGCTAGTTGATCTAACCACCGTCTGAACTGGTTTAGGTTCGATTGGGTTATCGGAGTTGGTATAGAAACGAACCGTTCCTGTCACAACTGGTTTTCCATCTGGGCGAGTTACATCAACTTCTAACGTCACAGGTTTATCACTGGTCGTAAATTTCACATTCTTAAATACCAATGTGCTGGTTTCATTGATTGGCATCTGATCAACTACTTCGGGAAACCAACTTCCCTTTACCAAATCTAAGAAGGCGCTTGGCTCGCCTCGGAATACATTTAAATCAAGGCGCGATCCGGGAACTCCATACTTTGGTGCGATACCGCAAGATGAGTATTGCCAGATGATCCATTGTGATGAGCAGTTAGCAGCGGTCCAAGAGTGCACATAGCAACCACCTTCCTTAAGCCCAGGCTGTCCAAGTGGATCAGCGGGATCAATTCCATATTGCGCCAGCCAGAGTGGATATTGGCGCAGCTCGTTATCACGAACCATCGCACCTTCCAAGAAGCTGGGGTATGAATACAAGATTGGCATGCGGTCGGTTTTTTCGCGCAGCACCTTAAGGAAAGTTTTTGCCCAGAGAGTTATCTGCGCCTTTGGTAGGTATCTGGCACAAGTTTTCCCTGACAGACGCACACAGTTATTCTCTAAATCAAGTGCGTAAGGAAGATCGCGATCGTTGTACCCGCCTAATGCACCGAGTCGCCAGATAACTTTCTGTGCCTGGGTTTGCGCATCAGTGATTACTTCAGCATCTGTCTTTACATCTGGCAAAACTGCGTAATGGTAGAAACCGGTATACATTCCTGCAGCCTGCGCCGCCAATCTATCCATAATCACATATTTCAAGGCAAGCGCATCTGCTTCATCGCGAGAATCCGATGCTTTGATCATCACAAATCGCATCCCAGCGCTGTACTTCTTAACAAAATCAATCGGTGCGCCATTTGGATGTTGCCAGCGACTTACATCAGAGCCATGGATTCGCCCACCTGGACCAAGCTGATCAATCATTACAGTTGATGAAGCGCTAGAAATTTCAGGAACTGAGCGCACTGTTATCTCACGGATATTTGAGTAAATACTCTTTGAGCCTATTTTTACCTTGGCGCGATATTTAACTTGGGCATTTAGCGCAGTCGCAACAGCGACAACTTTCCATGTTCCCACCCGCGCTGTTCTAGTTGAAAACCTCGTATCTTGCCATTTGCCATTTAACTGGATCTGGATCTCAACTTTTACAGAGGATTTGGCAGGCTTTAGATTTCCGTAGAGAGTGACAACTGGTTCTTCTCCGCCCGGAGTTTGAAGGACGGTTAGGCTCAACTTTGAGGTAGCAGCGTTACTTGAAACAGTTTGAATTGAGAAGAGCGCAAGGCTCATTACAAGTACCGAAATTATCTTTTTCATACTAATTCTTTAATCTGAATTTCGATTTTAAGGACCGTCTGAATCGAGGCCTTTAGAGAGTTCTCTAGCTTCACTCGCGTCGGAGAGTATTCGTGCCCGCCAGAGAATTTGCGGGCATCAGAGAAATCCAATTTCAAGGTAGTTCCATCGAATTCGGCAAGGCGAGCATCGAAGTAGGCGATCCAAGCGACGCGATCATGCGACTCAAGATGGTCTAAAACATCATTCCACCGGCTACGAAGTTCGGCCAAAGTAAGGGAAGCGGACATGACAGAAACTTTAGTGGCTGCGTTAAATAAGTTAGAGCTAGTGGCGCGGTGCGCCGATCCATTTGAAGTATTCGCCAGTTAAAACAACGCGCAAATTCTGTGCCCTATCTGGGAGTACTTGTAAATGCTGTGCGATTCGGGCGACTATCTGTTCTACCGATTTCTCGCTGACAACCCGCACCTTTGCTATCTCAGAGTTACTCAAACCTTTAGCGAGTAAGCGGAAGGTCTCGATCTGGATATCTGTGAATTCATTGAGAATAGATGAAAAGGAGTTCTCGTGCAGAGAGCCATGGCTATCTACCCAGGCCATCTTCTCCTTGGCATCTACCGCTGCAATCGAACGCACGATCGAGTGGCTAACGACGGTAAGGTCTGCGATTGATTTCTTTAAAACTATCTGCGCACCTTGTGGAATCTGTTTCTCAACTAATCCGAGCAGACGTAGATCAGGGCAGGCCGTAATCAACACAACGCCAAGTGAGGGATTTACTTTTCTAAACTTATTTATCAAGGCAAGTGCTTCAGCACCAGCAAATTGCAAATCAATTAGCGCTACTTGAGGCGATAGAAATTTATATAAATTTTCGGCGATTTCCGTGGTACTTGCTTCTGCTACAACATTTACTGAATGCAAACGAAGCGCTGCGCTAAGAGTTGCTAACTCAAAGGCATCATCGCTTGCAACGAGAACTGTTGGAGAATTAGGCACAACTCAAGGTAGTGCATCGGTGATGTCAGGGTGAAGTGAAACTTTAAATTAATTCAAAGAAATAAACTCTGGGGCTAGCCCTACTTTATTATTTTTCGAATTGCTTCAGGAATAAACCCAATAATTGATGAAGATGAGATGGGGGCATCCTTAGATGCTAAAAGTGCAGCGCTATTGTGAATAAATGCGCCAGTTGCAGCAACGCGCGCTAAACTATTTTCATCATTTAAAATTTCAATGTAATTTGTTGCAAGAAGCGCGCCAATTATTCCTGCTAATACATCTCCACTTCCGGCTGTGGCGAGCCACGGTGTTGCTTTTGGAAGTTCAATTAAAAAATCTGGTTGCGCAATATATGTGGTTGAACCTTTCAAAAGGACTGTAACACCTAACTTGTCAGTAGCAACCATCGACCACTTTTTAGGATCTGCTTCAATCGCCTCTGAAGAGACCTGAATACCGCGCTTAGCGAGCAGCTTTGCGAGTTCTCCAGCGTGAGGAGTTATCAAAGTGGGCTGAGTTAACTTCCCGGCCCAGTCCAGCGCACCTGCATCAAGAACTGTCGGCACGCTCTGTGCGCTCATTAACTTAAACCAACGGTGGCGTAGCCAAGTTGTGTAATCGCTATATTTCTTATCGCTAACACCTGATCCAACGAGCCAAGCATCGACTTTTCCTGGTTGAACCAGCGCTTCTGGAGCAGCGTGCAGGACAAGGTGAGCCAGTCCAGATGAACTATGGAAGCGCAGAACCCCAAGGCCAGTCGCCAGCGCTGCCTTTGAAGTTAATACAGCAGCGCCTGGAAACTGCGCAGATCCAGTTATTACTCCAAGGGTTCCGCGTGAATATTTATGATCTAACGCGCTTGGAACGATGATGTGCTTCTTTGAATCTTTAGCAGTCCAACGTTGGCTCTTCATGAACGCTATCTTACGCCTGATTGGCTAAAGCCAATTTTGCAAGTATTGTCCCCGTTATGGAAAAAGCACACGGAAAAGTACGTTGGGGATTTATCGGCGCAGGTTACATTGCAAAGTTAGCGCTATATCCAGCCTTACTAAACTCAAAAGATGGTGAGATCTATGCCGTTGGCGCAAAAGATCGCGAAAGAGGGCTAGCACTCTCACCTTCAGGTTTGGTTTACACCGACTATGACGAACTCCTTGCTGATCCAAAGGTAGAGGCGATCTACATCTCGCTTCCAAATTCACTTCATATCGAATGGTCAATCAAAGCGATGCGCGCTGGAAAACATGTGCTCTGCGAAAAGCCTGCCGCGATGAACGTTGCACAGCTAAAGGAAGCAATTGCTGTTGCAAATGAAACCGGCTTGATCTTTATGGAGGCGAGCTGGAACCGCTGGCATCCACGTACTTTGCGCCTAAAGGAAATTGTTGATTCAGGTGTGATTGGTGAAGTAAAGAAAATTCGCTCCGCATTTACTTATAACGGTTTAGATCCTGCAAATATCCGTGCGATCTACGAACTCGGCGGTGGCGGGCTTTACGACCTTGGACCTTATTCAGTTGCCGCTCCAATCTGGTTAATGGACTTTGCACCAGTAAGCAATATAAAGACAGATGTGAAGTGGCATCCCGGTGGATGCGACGAAACAGTTACAACATCATTTGATATCGGTGGGGCTGACGCTGAGGCGCTGACTTCGATGAATACTCCCAACACTCTTTATTTTGATGTGGTTGGCACAAAGGGTCGAGTCTCAATGACCGGAAACGATGCCTTTAATTCGCATAACAAACCAAGCACCTTAGAAGTTGAAGTTGATGGAAAGGTAACGGTTGAAAACTTTGCCGCCTGCGATCCTTACCAACTAATGGCTGATGCTATGTCGCGCCGGATTCGCGGGGGAGAAGGTTGGCTTATGCCACATTCTCAATCGATCGCTTTCGCAGAAGTCTTTGAGCGAGCCTTTGAGGTAATGGGACGACCTTAATTAATGTCTTCGCCTCTTTGGAGCCCAGGTAAATCCAATAACCCCTCGCTCATTAAATTAATTGAGCTGGCAAAGGCTAAGGATTACTCAGAACTTCATAAGTGGTCGATTGATAACTCTGCTGCTTTCTGGCAATTCGTTGTAAGTGATTCGCAAGTTGTTGGCGATCTTGGAGACACCGCAATCTCTGGCTCTGGTTTTTTTAAGACTGAATTCTTTCCAGGCGCAAAGTTAAATGTGGTCGATTCCTTACTTAAGGGAGATCCCGACCAAATAGTTATAACTGAGATTTCGGAATCCGGGCAGCGCCGCACATTTACAAGAGGTGAAGTCAGGAAGTTAGCTAACCAAGTCGCACAGTCGCTATTGAGCGCTGGTGTTGTAGAAGGTGATGTAGTTGCAGCCTGTGTAGCAAATACCGCAGATGTGGTTTCTTTTGCTCTCGGTGCGCTAAAAATAGGTGCGATCTTCTCAAGCACTTCTGCAGATTTCGGTGCGGCAACTGTTTTAGATCGCTTTCAGCAGATCTCACCAAAGGTGCTGTTAGTTACTTCAGGCTATGAGTACAACGGCAAGGAGATAGATTGTCTAGAGAAAATCAGCGAGATTGTCGCTGGTCTGCCTTCGCTAGTTAAAGTCGTTTCTATCGGATCAAAACCTAATCCATATCTTTCATTTACCGAATGGCTCAGCACAAGCGATGGAACCACTGAGATATCAGTTAAGGGTTCCTTTAACCGCCCCGGATTTATCCTCTTTTCATCTGGAACTACAGGTAAGCCAAAGTGCATTGTTCATAGCGCAGCAGGTGTTCTGCTTAAGACTTTAAGTGAACAGCGTTACCACCTAGATATTCGCGATGGGGATAAAGTCTTTTACTTCACTACTTGTGGCTGGATGATGTGGAACTGGTTGGTTGCCTCCCTTGCAACTGGAGCTAGCATTGTTTTATTCGATGGAAATCCGATGCATCCAGCCCCAGAAAGGCTCTTTGATATCGCAGAGAAGGAAGAGTTAACCTTTCT
>JAPLBI010000191.1 GCA_026392815.1 Actinomycetota bacterium | reverse complement strand
GTTTACTGTGCCACCGCTATCTTTGATGATCTTGAGATATGTCTCAAGGCTTGGTGTGACTGTGCGTTCTTCAAGTTCTGGATCAAGAATGACCATTAATTCATAGTGACGCATGCGTTAACCCGACCTCCTCTGGACTAAGACGGCCACGGTATTTCCGTGACAGGAGGGTTAGTGCTTCTTTGTTTAGCCCCCGATGGGAGCCTCACGCTGAAGGGTTAAGGGTACGCGTTGCCGCTTTCAAAGAGAAATTCACGCAGGGATCTGTGGGCGGCTGGCCCCTGGGTGCCGCCGGCCAGCCCGCGGCGCACGAAGATGGCGATTAGGTAAATGGTGGCGGCAATTCGCAGCAAGGAAATAAGCGCGTAGCCATAAAGCGGAAGGCCAAACTTTGCGCCGGTGACAGTCGCCAAGTGCTGCCAGATAGCAACGTGATAGATAACTTCAGCGCCTTGCCAGATCCAGAAAGCTTGTAAATCGCGTTTATCAATTAGCGCAATCACTGCAAGTGGGGTTAGCCATAAAACATATTGTGGTGAGTAAACCTTGCTCGCCACCATCACCGATGCGAGAACGATGAAGCTAAGGGAAGCAAGTGATGGAATTGTGCGGAGTTCGAGAATGTAAATTGTTATCGCAGCAAAAGCTGCCAGCAAAACTAAAATTGAAAGATAGTTAAGGTTTGCCAGATTTATACCCAGTGCGGTGAAGGCATACCAAAGCGATCCCCAATCCGAACCGCGTGAAAGGTTTAATTGATAGAAACGTAACCAACCTTCAGGTGTTGTTAAGTAAACCGGCAAGTTGATTGCCGCAAACGTGGCAGCTGTGATTAAGAGATAACGAAGCGCCCCAGAAATTTGGTTACGTCGTAAGAAGATAAATGCGATCGGAAGCAGTAAGAAGATCGGCATGAACTTTGTTGAAATGGAAAGACCAAGTGCCAGCGCGCTTAAATCTAATTTCTTTCGATCAAACCAATAGATCGCACCTAACATCGAAATAATCGCCCAGAGATCCCAGTTGATGTATAGCGATGCAATTGCCGCTGGTGCAAGTGGCGTTAAGTAAGCAAATTCAGGGCGCATCTTGGCAACTATTAGCGAGATGAAGATAAAGAGTAGAGCTAGAAAAAATACATTTGCGTAAAAATAATTTTGCAGCGCGTTATCTCCCGTTGGAATTGCTTTGGCAACTGCCCACATAATCGCACCAGTTACAACTGGATATTCAACTGAAGCATCGCCATTGCTATAGGCCCATTCGCCTTTATTTAAGCCTCTTTCACCATATAAAGCAGGTAGGTCGGAATAACAGGCATGAACATATTGCCCAGGTGTTTCCCAGTCAGTTGATATGCAGGGGCTAAATTTTGCGAAACTTAATAGTGATGCAAGTATTGCTAGCGCAATTAACGCGCGTGCGCTTTTCTGCACAACTTATTCTTTTCTTGTTTGAACGCCGCCGCTAGTCATCACAATTGGATCGAGTCCACCGACATTTGCTGGCGCAGGGAAACTCATCACTGGCTGGCCTTTGAGCGCGCCCTTCATAAATGCAGTCCAGATTCGCGCAGGGAAAGTTCCACCTGTAACAGATGTCAGCCCGCCAATTCCATTTAGCGATTCTGATGCGCTATCGCGGAAGAGCGCAACTGATGCTGCAAGTTGCGGTGTGTAAGCACTAAACCAGGCTGATGCATTTGATTGGCTAGTTCCGGTCTTTCCAGCTGCTGGACGACCGAGTGCAAGGGCGGCAGAACCGGTTCCACCATTTACAACGCTCTTTAGTGCATAAGTTAAATCAGCCATTACATCTTTAGAGAAGACTTCTTGGGTCTGCATTGTTCCTTCATAGAGCAGACCTTTATTTGGGCCAGTAACTGATGTGATCAGATAAGGCTTTGCATAAACACCTTGTGCGGCAAAAGTGGCATAGGCATTTGCAACATCAATTACATGAGGGCTAGCAACACCGAGTGATACAGATGGTGCTGGCACCATCGCGACTGATTCTGGAATTCCGGCGCGACGTGCGGCGTCGACAACTTTATCTAGACCAGCTTTTTGTCCGAGCGGAACATAGATGGTGTTGATTGAGTGTTTAGTTGCCTGCAGAAGATCTATCTGGCCCCAGCCTTCATTTCCATAATTTGAAACTTCATATGGCTTTCCTAAATCATCAAATATTTGTGGTGAATCACCGTTCCACATTGAAGTAAGTGGAATACCCGCTTCGAGGGCTGCGATCAGTGCAAAGGGCTTAAAAGTAGAGCCGGCTAGCGCAATTGACTGGGTGGCATCGTTTAACTGGCGTTCTAAATAATCGCGACCGCCGAACATCGCAACTATCTCGCCCGTTCCGGGACGGATCGCAGCTAGTCCGATTCTTAAATTATCAGGGGCTTTCTTAGGATAAAACTTAGTTACCGCATCGACTGCAGATTGCTGTGCGCGCTGATCGATAGTTGTTTTAATGACTAGGCCGCCAACAAGTAACTGGTCTTCTGAAAAACCTAACTTGCCCATCTCTTTTTGAACTGCGGCGACGATATGTCCCTTAGGACCACTTAACTGTCCAGTTTTGGTACGCGGGATAACGGTTGGGAATTTCGCTTTCGCGGCATCTTCAGGAGTAATCCATTCGCGTTCTAACATGCCGTCAATTACATATTTAAATCGGTTCTCTAAACGTACGCCATTCTCTTCAGAAAGTGACGGGTCGTAATAACCAGGAGAGCGCAAAATACTGGCGATCACTGCCATTTGAGATAAGTTGAGTTGGTTTGCGTTGCGATTAAAATATTGTTGCGATGCGGTCTGCACGCCATATGAACCGCGGCCGAAGTAAATAGTATTTAAGTAATTTTCGAGAATCTGATCTTTAGAAAGAGAATTCTCCAACTTCAAAGAGATAACTAGCTCTTTGATCTTTCTTTGGATCGTTCGGCTGGGAGAGAGAAAGGCAGTTTTTGCGTACTGCTGGGTGATTGTTGATCCACCTTCGCCATTTAAATTACCGGAGCGTAAGTTGTTAAGTAGTGCGCGCGTAATACCAGTGATGCTAAATGCTTTATTTGAATAAAAGTTTCGATCTTCGGCAGCCAGAACTGCGTTACGTAGATCTAGCGGAATTTTGGCGAGTGGCAAGATCTGGCGATTTTGAGATCCAATACGCCCAATCTCTTGGCCATTTGAATATTGAATAATTGTTGATTGGCTATTTACATATGCATTGGGATCTGGAATTGAAACGGTAAACCAAGCAAATGCGAATAGCGTCGATCCAGCGATAAAACCAAAGCCGGCTAAGAAAATACCGGCGCGGATAAGTTTTCTGCGGATCATTTCTTAAGGTTACCCTTTAACCCAATCTTCATCTTCCAAGGTGCGTACGCGACGGGGTGGCTTTCGCTCACTTCCATCGCCTAATAGGTATGAAGAGCAGAGATGGTTCCAAGAGCATTCACGGCAGACTTCAACGGTGTAAACGGCAAACTCCCCGAACTCTTTCTCCATTTCCAACAACTCAACCTCAGTCTTTATGCGACCTGAGAATTGTCCGAGTTGATCACCAAATGTATAACGGAGTTCAACTAGCGATTCTTT
>JAPLBI010000150.1 GCA_026392815.1 Actinomycetota bacterium | reverse complement strand
CGCGTTGATTTAAATGGCCGAACCAGCGTCAATGGCCTATATGCCTGCGGTGAAACAGCATGTTCTGGAGTTCACGGCGCTAACCGTCTGGCCTCGAATTCACTGCTCGAAGGTTTGGTTTTCAGCGCACGAATTGCTGCCGATATCGCCGGAAATTTATCCGAACATAGTGAACCTGTTGAAAACAATTCCGAAAGCGCTTTGCTAGACCCAGAAACTCGTCGCGAACTGCAGTTAAGTATGAGCCGCGGTGCCGGTGTACTTCGTTCATCTGATTCGCTATTGCAAACCAGCGCTGATCTAACTCGTATTCAAGATCGCACGAGCGATAAACCATGTGTTGAAGCTTGGGAGACAACTAACCTCTTCCAACTTGCACAGGCAATTCTTAAGGCAGCGCTAATTCGCCAAGAAACTCGCGGTTCACATTGGCGTGAAGATTTTCCAGAGACACAGAACAACTGGCGAAAGCGCATTGTCCAGCAATTAGATAAGCGCGGCGATTGGACTACTAGCTATCAGGAGGTAGGAAAGTAATGAAACTTTCACTTACGGATCTTGATTTGATCAAAGCAGCTCTTGCTGAAGATTTGGCGGGCGGCGAAGATATAACTTCCGTTGCCACCATTGACGCAAAGGCAACTGCCAAGGCTGATTTCACTGCGCGCAAGAGCGGAGTCATCGCTGGAATAGAAGTTGCCGAAGCGGTATTGCGTGAGGTTGGCTTAACTGAAATTAAGCGAGTAAAGAACGATGGCGATCTGGTAAGCGCTGGAGATATTTTGCTCAGCGTTTCTGGAAATACCCGCGCAATTTTATTAGCAGAGCGCACCGCACTTAACTTCTTTAGCCAATTAAGTGGAGTAGCAACGCTAACAAACAAATGGGTTCAAGAAGTTGCTGGTACTAAATGCCAGGTTCGCGATACCCGCAAAACAACTCCAGGTATGCGAGTGCTTGAAAAGTACGCAGTGCGTATGGGTGGCGGCACCAACCACCGCATGACCTTAAGTGATGCTGGTCTAATAAAAGATAATCACATTGCCGCGGCTGGCGGCGTTGTAGAAGCCTTTGCCAAAGTACGCGCTTTATACCCAGATTCAGAGATTGAAATCGAAGTAGATACGCTCGATCAATTGCGCGAAGTTTTACCGCAGAAGCCCGACCTAGTTCTGCTCGACAATATGAGCCCTGCACAATGCGCTGATGCAGTTGTGATTGTTAAGGGAGCTTGCAAACTCGAAGCATCAGGTGGAATTTCATTAGAGAACGCACGTGCCTATGCCGAAAGCGGCGTTGATTACATCGCCATCGGAGCCCTTACACATTCAGCGCCAGTTTTTGATATCGGTCTAGATCTGAGAGCGGAGTAGTTATGTTGTTAACAGTTGATGTCGGAAATACCAATACGGTCTTAGGAATCTTCGATGGCGAAGAACTTGTGCGCTCATGGCGCGTAAAGACCGACCCACGCACAACCGCTGATGAATTGTGGTTGCAGTTCAATGCGCTAGTTGCAGATTATGAAGTCACTGGACTTTCAATCTGTTCTACCGTTCCAGCTACGTTGCGCGAACTGCGCACCATGATCGCCTCTTACTTTTCGAAGATTCCAACAACCATTGTTGAACCTGGTACCAAGACCGGTGTTCCACTGTTGGTTGATAATCCAAAAGAAATTGGCGCAGACCGAATTGTTAATACTTTGGCTGCACATGTTCTCTATGGTGGCCCAGCGATTGTCGTAGATTTTGGTACATCTACAAACCTTGATGTGGTTTCACCAAAAGGCGAATTTCTCGGTGGCGCACTTGCACCCGGAATTGAAATTTCAGTCGATGCACTTGCTGCGCGCGCAGCACAATTACGAAAAGTTGAGTTAATTCGTCCGAAGAGCGTTATTGGTAAGAACACCGTTGAAGCGTTGCAATCGGGAACGATCTTTGGATTTGCTGGCCAAGTAGATGGTTTGGTCGATCGCATCACCGCGGAATTAGCGCAGAGTTATGACCAAGCACCAACCGTTATTGCAACTGGCGGCCTTGCCCCGTTGATTATTGGCGTTGCTGAAACTATTGATGAGCATGAGCCTGATCTCACGCTAATTGGCCTGCGCCTGATCCACGAGCGAAATATCTAATAGGTAGACTCTCGTCATTATGAGCAACGAACCACAAGCGCCAATCGAAGACGATCTGCCAGAACAACTGCGCATCCGTCGCGAAAAGCGCGCTGGCTTAATCGAACGTGGCGTTGAGCCTTACCCAGTTGCTGTTGCTCGCACCTCATCACTGGCTGATATCCGCGTTAAGTACGCTGATCTCGAAATAGATAAAGCCACTGGAGATATTCAAAGCCTTACTGGTCGCGTTATTTTCAAGCGAGATACAGGCAAGCTCTGTTTTGCAACTCTGCGCGAAGGCGATGGCACTGAACTTCAAGCGATGCTCTCGCTAGATAAAGTCGGTCAAGAAGTTTTAGATTCCTGGAAAAGCGATATCGACCTCGGAGATATCGTCAGTGTTACCGGCGAAATTATTACTTCTAAGCGCGGCGAACTTTCTATCTTGGCAAACTCATATGCAATGGCTGCTAAATCACTTCGCCCGTTGCCTAATGATCACAAGCCAATGTCTGAGGAAACGCGTGTGCGCATGCGTTACGTAGATTTAATTGTTCGCGAAGAAGCGCGATCCAATGCACGTCTTCGCCCAGCGGTAATGCGTTCACTGCGCGAGACTTTTCATAACGAGAACTTCATTGAAGTTGAAACACCGATGTTGCAGGTAATGCACGGCGGAGCAGCAGCCCGCCCATTTAAATCTTTCTCAAATGCTTACGATATGGATCTCTTCCTACGTATCGCACCTGAACTTTTCCTAAAGCGTTGTGTGGTTGGCGGTATCGAGCGCGTATTTGAAATCAACCGTAACTTCCGCAATGAAGGCGCTGATTCATCACACTCACCTGAGTTTGCAATGATCGAGAGCTATCAGGCATATGGTGACTGGCGTTCGATCGCGGATTTAACTCGTTCACTTGTTCAAAACGCTGCGATGGCAGTTGCCGGTTCGCACACTGTTACTCATCATGATGGTCGCCAAGCAGACCTCGGCGGAAAGTGGAAAGAGATTTCACTCTATGACGCTATTTCACAAGGCGTTGGCGAGACCGTTACCGCGCTTACCTCGATCGATGATCTAAAGAAGATTGCAACCAAGCTCGGCATGAAGATCGATCCCAAGTGGATCACAGGCAAGCTAGCCGAAGAGATCTTCGAACATGTGGCAAAAGATCAGTTAATTGAGCCTACATTTGTAATGGGATTCCCAGTTGATACATCACCACTTGTTCGCGCACACCGCGAAATTCCCGGCGTTGCTGAAAAGTGGGATCTCTACGTTGATGGCTTTGAACTTGCAACTGGTTACTCCGAGTTAATCGATCCAGTTATCCAGCGCGAGCGTTTAGTAGAACAAGCAACGCTCGGTGCCAAGGGTGATTTAGAAGCGATGCAAGTAGATGAAGATTTCTTGCGCGCGATGGAATTTGCAATGCCCCCAATGGGCGGAATGGGAATGGGCGTTGATCGTTTATTGATGGCACTTACCGGACTTGGTATTCGCGAAACAATTCTCTTCCCACTCGTTAAGCCAGAAATCGAATAACGCAAAGTTTTCACATGGTAAATATTCGCCCCGCGCGCACTAGCGATGTAAAAGCAATTCGCCAGTTAGTAGATTCTTATGCAACTCCTGGTCACATGCTCTCCAAAGAGACAGTGACTTTGTATGAAAGCGTTCAGGAATTCACCGTTGCTGAAGTTGATGGAAAAGTTATCGGTTGTGGTGCGCTCCACGTCTTGTGGGATGACTTAGCTGAAGTTCGCACAGTTGCGGTTGAAAAAAGTTTTCACAACAAAGGTGTTGGCCATCAGATACTTGCAAGGATCATTGAACGTGCTCGCGAGGTTGGCGTCGAAAGAATTTTCTGTTTAACCTTTCAAACTAAATTCTTCGGTAGCCACGGATTTATTGAAATTGAAGGAACGCCAGTTGCACCAGATGTTTATCAAGAACTCCTTCGTTCTTACGATGCCGGTGTGGCTGAGTTCTTGGATCTCGAAGCGGCAAAGCCAAATACCCTTGGCAATACCCGCATGCTCCTGACTCTTTAGCCCCACAAGTAGGCCTAATAGGGAATATCCCCGCTAAATCTGGGGTTCTAAGGGGTACCAGCCATCCACCTCGCGTCTTCCCTGCGTTGGGTTATAGGCTTGATGCAGTAACCAATAGAAGGAGCCTTGCCCATGTTTGAGCGCTTTACCGATCGAGCCCGACGCGTTGTTGTCTTGGCTCAAGAAGAAGCACGCATGCTCAATCACAACTACATCGGCACAGAACACATCCTCCTTGGCCTCATCCACGAAGGTGAAGGCGTTGCTGCAAAGGGCCTCGAAGCTCTCGGCATCTCACTTGAAGGCGTTCGCGCACAAGTTGAAGAAATTATCGGCCAAGGTCAGCAAGCACCTAGCGGCCATATTCCATTTACACCTCGCGCTAAGAAAGTTCTGGAACTCTCACTTCGCGAAGCGTTGCAACTCGGCCACAACTACATCGGCACAGAACATATTTTGCTCGGCTTAATTCGCGAAGGCGAAGGCGTTGCTGCACAAGTTCTTGTAAAACTCGGCGCTGATTTAAATCGCGTTCGTCAACAAGTTATCCAATTGCTTTCTGGTTACCAAGGAAAAGAAGCGGCAACATCTGGCGGTCCTGCAGAAGGCACACCATCTACTTCACTTGTTCTCGATCAATTCGGTCGCAACCTCACACAGGCAGCGCGCGAAGGAAAGCTCGACCCAGTAATCGGTCGCGAAACCGAAATCGAACGCGTTATGCAAGTTCTTTCACGTCGTACCAAAAATAACCCAGTGCTAATCGGCGAACCAGGCGTTCTCACTCGATCTTGGCGCACTTGTCGCCGGTAGCCGCTACCGCGGTGACTTCGAAGAGCGCCTAAAGAAAGTTCTAAAAGAGATCAAAACTCGCGGCGACATCATCTTGTTTATCGATGAAATCCACACACTTGTAGGCGCGGGTGCCGCAGAAGGTGCGATTGATGCTGCCAGCATCTTGAAGCCGATGCTTGCTCGCGGTGAGCTCCAGACAATTGGCGCAACAACTCTCGATGAATACCGCAAGCATGTTGAGAAAGATGCTGCGCTAGAACGTCGCTTCCAACCAATTCAAGTTAAAGAGCCATCAGTTGCTCACACCATTGAAATTCTTAAGGGACTTCGCGATCGTTACGAAACCCACCACCGCGTATCAATTACCGATGGCGCACTTGCTGCCGCTGCAAATATGGCAGATCGCTACATTTCAGATCGCTTCTTGCCAGATAAAGCTATCGATCTAATTGATGAAGCCGGTTCACGTCTTCGCATCAAGCGCATGACCGCACCTGCTGAACTCCGCGAATTCGATGACAAGATCGCCGAAGCACGCAAAGCAAAAGAATCTGCGATCGATGGCCAAGACTTTGAAGGCGCTGCCGCACTTCGCGATAAGGAAAAGACTCTTATCGCTGAAAAGGCAGAAGCTGAAAAAAATTGGAAGGCAACTGACCTCGATAAGGTCACCGAAGTTGATGAAGAGTTAATTGCACAAGTTCTCTCTGCCTCAACTGGTATCCCAGTATTTAAGTTAACCGAAGAAGAGACTGCACGTCTGCTTCGTATGGAAGATGAACTACACCGTCGCGTTAT
>JAPLBI010000097.1 GCA_026392815.1 Actinomycetota bacterium | reverse complement strand
CTGGCGCCATCAATAGCGCAGGTAAAGATACTTACTTTGTTTCATCTCAATTCATGCTCGCGCAACCAGATAAGAAACCAGGTCAGCCAATTAGTGCTGGAAAGATTTTCTTGAGTAGGCTAAACACAGGAATTTCTCCAGTTGAAGAAATCACTGGGCAATATAGATTGATTCATCCAAGAGATAACGGAACCGCACGAGCATCTTGGGTTGATTGGGGAGATACAGGAAGTTGGTACTTGCCGGACGGTTCTCGTTGTGTAGGAATTGACTTAACTGTCTGTGAAGCAGTTCGTGAATTTCCAGCGGGCTATCGCTTTGGAGTTTCGCTGCGAATGGGAACAAAGTTATCTGGTTGGTATCACGGACGTTTAGCGCTACCTGATGTAGCAATCAAAAATTGGAAAACCGGACAGGAAATTTCGGTTGAAGCCGAACCAGTACGTGTTCCGACGCTGAACTTCTCGGTTCCAAACGCTGAAATTCCACAGAAAGTCCGAGACATTGTTTTCACCGATAGATATTTCGGAAAGAGCGGCGATGGCATAAGAGAGGCTCGCATTAATGATGGCGCATCTGCACCTTGGATGGTTGATTTAGCTGCGGCCTTTGCCCCCGCATTTAAAGATAAGGCGACTTCTACAAATACTTACTGGGCATTTAAAGCGATGAACTACGGTCAGAATTCGGCTGAAGTCCAGAAGTGCTCAGATAACACAGGCAATGTTGCAGGACTTGTGACAACAAATGCGCTGACTTATCTACCAGGACCTCCGACATTTGATAAAGAATCGCAATCGCTCACGTACAAAGTTGCTTCACCGCACTATGAAGCAAATGGCTCTCTCGCCTCCGGAAGTTATGACCTGTCGATGCGTAGCGATATTGCGCGTTGTATCTATGGATTCTCAAACGCTCCAATCAAAGCAGAGATTTCAATTACCTCTGATGATGGTGAGAAGAAGGTTGCGACAACTATCGTTAACGAGAAGAACGGTTGGCTTTTCTTGTCGGCTAAAGGATTTACATTCTCTGCGCCAACTATCAATGTAAAGCTTTCTCAGGAGAAGGTGATTACACCGGTTGCCTCTAAGAAGGTCACGATCTCTTGCGTAAAGGGCAAGACCACTAAGAAGGTAACGGCAGTAAGTCCTAAGTGCCCAGCGGGATTTAAAAAGAAGTAACCCCTAGACTTGCGCCAAACTTTCTAGGGAGCGCAAGTGGCCACTTTCTTTAGCGGCGGCACTATTTGGTGTGGCATCGGTTGCGTTGCCGACTATGTGCGCATCGATGGCGAGAAGATCGTTGAGATAAATGGCGCTGCTCAACCTGGAGATAACGTTGTTGATCTAAAGGGTGCATTTACTGGTAAATGGTCTGCAGACAGTTGCTGAAATAGTTGCCGAAGTTAAGAGATTTGCAGAGGCAAATCCGAATACGCCATGGATTGTGGGCGGTGCTTATGAAGCTGCTGCAGTTAGCGGTGGAGATTTCTTAGCAAGTTGGTTAGATGAAGTTGTAAGCGATCGCCCCGTTGTATTGCAGGCAGTTGATCACCACACGATTTGGGTAAATAGCAAAGCGATTGAGATTGCTGGAATAACCGCTGCAACAGTTGATCCTGATGGGGGCACTATTGCGCGCAACCCCGATGGTTCAGCCCGTGGCACCTTGCGTGAGCCATCTGCGATGGATTTGATTATGAAACACGCGTCTGAGCGCACGCTTGAAGATGATGTGGCAGCGATTGCTTGGTCATCGCAGCGTTACTTAGAAAGTGGTGTAACCGCATCAGTTGATGCGTGGGTTACACCAGGAATGGCTGAGGCTTACATAGCGGCAGATAAATCAGGTGCGTTACAAATCAATATGGATCTCTACATGTTGGCGCAACCAGATTCATGGCGTGGCAACGTTGAATACTTTGCAAAGATTCGTGAGCAAGTTAAGTCACTTGGCCCCAAGTCGAAGCTGGCATGCAAGACGATAAAGATTATTGGCGATGGCGCTTTATCTGCCGGAACCGCGGCGCTGCTTGAGCCATACCTTGATGATCCAACATCGAAGGGTCTATTGATCTGGAACGATGACGAAATCTTAGATGCCGCAGTTCTATTTGATTCGCAGGGTTATCAACTACATATCCATGCCATTGGAGATGCGGCAGCTCGACAGGCGCTCGATACGATTGAAAAGATGGCAGCAGTAAATTCCAAGTGGGATCGCCGTCCCGTCATCACACATGCGCAGTTAATTGATTCGGCAGATCTGCCACGTTTTGCATCGCTTGGCGTGATTGCAAATTATCAACCGCTCTGGACTTACTTGGATCCAATGAATAAAGAACTTATTGCACCGCGCATTGGTGATGAACGAAATAATCGTCAATATCAATTGAAGTCGATGGTTAAAAGCGGTGCGCGAATGAGTTACGGCAGCGATTGGCCAGTTACCTCTTATATTCCTTTGTTGGCGCTAGCTGTTCCAACACATCGCCAATCACCAGATAAATGGCCGGCTGAAGGTTGGAGCGCGCACGAGGCGATAACGGTTGAAGAGAGTTTGTCTTTCTACACCGCAGGCGTTGCCTACCAAGGCTTTAATGAATCGAGATTTGGAGTGCTGGCAGTTGGGATGCAGGCGGATTTGATGATCTTGGAGCAGAACCCGCTGGCGATTGCGCCGCACGATGTGGCCAGCATCAAGATTAGGGCCGTTTATAAATCGGGGGTTGCCGTCATAGGATGAGGGCATGACTACAACTGTTGGACACTGGATTGATAATAAAGAGGTACCAAGCACATCAGGACGCACCGCACCTATCTATGACCCTGCTTTAGGTGTTGAGACAAAACGCGTTGCGCTGGCAAATGCGGCAGAGATCAACGCTGCTATCGCATCTGCTAAAAAAGCATTTCCTGGTTGGTCGAAGACTTCACTTGCTGGTCGTCAACAGATTGTCTTTAAATTCCGCGAACTTCTCAATGCGAAGAAGGGCGAGCTCGCCGAGATCATCACTAGCGAGCACGGAAAAGTTTTATCTGATGCCCTCGGTGAAATTACCCGTGGCCAAGAAGTAGTCGAGTTTGCAGTTGGAATGCCACAACTTATTAAGGGTTATTACTCTGAAAACGTTTCAACAGGTGTGGATGTTTATTCAACTCGCCAAGCACTTGGCGTAGTTGGCATCATCTCTCCATTTAACTTCCCAGCGATGGTTCCGATGTGGTTCTACCCAATCGCAATCGCTGCCGGTAACACAGTTGTACTGAAGCCTTCCGAAAAAGATCCAACTGCATCAATCTGGATCGCCAAGCTTTGGAAAGAGGCGGGTCTGCCTGATGGCGTCTTTAACGTTCTCAATGGCGATAAAGAATCTGTAGATGGTTTGTTGCACTCCCCTGATGTTGAATCAATTTCATTCGTTGGATCAACTCCAATTGCACGTTATATCTACGAAGAATGTGCCAAGGCTGGAAAGCGCGTGCAATCACTTGGTGGAGCAAAGAACCACATGTTGGTCTTGCCAGATGCTGATCTAGAACTCGTTGCAGACTCAGCAATTAACGCAGGCTTTGG
>JAPLBI010000121.1 GCA_026392815.1 Actinomycetota bacterium | reverse complement strand
GGTGTTTTAAATCTTCATTTTTCACTTCTTCCGAAGTGGCAGGGCGCTGCTCCAGTACAACGCGCTATTGAAGCGGGAGATTTAACTACGGGAGTTACCGTCTTCAAACTCGATAAAGGTATGGATACTGGGCCGATCTATCGCCAGAAAGAGATAGCGATGCCAGATAAGGCAACTACCTCATCTCTGCTGCAAGATCTAGCAGCAATTGGAGCGCCTGTAGTTTTAGATGCGATCAAGGCAATCGAAGCCAACGTGATCCCAGTGATCCAATCAGAGATTGGGAGATCACGTGCGGAGAAGTTATCAAAAGATGAGGGGCGGATTGATTGGCAACTGCCAGCAACGAAGATTGAGCGAAAGATTCGCGCTTTCTACCCAGCACCTGGAGCATGGACTACGTTCCGCGATGAAGCGATAAAAATTGAGTCTGCTGAAACAAGTGAGGCGAAGTCTGGCCAACCAGGAGAAATACTTCTCGAAGGAAAAGAATTGTTTGTCTCCACCTCCGAAGGCTCACTAAAAATCTTTACTTTAAAGCCTGCAGGTAAAGCATCTATGCCGGCTATGGACTGGGTTAATGGCGCCCGTATTGAGCAAGAAGCGCGCTTTAAATGAACGAAAAGTCAACGCCAGCTCGTCGCAACACCTTCAAATCACCTAAGCCAGATCCTATTCGCTTATTAGTCTTCGATATCTTGCAAGAGGTTAATCAGCGTGGGGGATATTCAAATTTATTACTTCCAAGTGCTTTAAACGATTCCAAGTATGAGCAACGGGATAAGGGTTTTGCTACCGAACTTCTCTATGGAACTCTGCGTATGCAGGGGCGACATGATTACATTGCCGCGCAGATTTCCGATAGACCCTGGGGTGAAGTTGATAACGGAATTGTCGATGTAATCCGTCTCGGTGCACACCAACTCTTTGAGATGAGAGTCGCAACTCACGCGGCGGTATCTGAGACGGTGGAACTTGCCCGTAAAGTGTTGGGGGAGTCGAAAGCCTCATTCGTAAATGCCATGTTGCGAAAGATGAGCGCTCAGACGCTGGATGAGTGGATGGAGCCGGTTAACGTCCGGCATCACCGACTTTAGTTTGGTGGCCAGGTCGTTCCTCGCAGGCAGAGTTAGTTGAGTTGGGCGGAGTACCCACGGAGTTTTCAGAGTATGGAATTAAGTTTGATGGTATTCCGAATTCACTAGAGCCGGTGCGACGTAGAAGAGCGGGCGTGCAGGATGAAGGATCTCAGCTCGTGGCGCAGATTTTTTCTAACGTTGCTGGGCGATCACAACGATGGCTAGATCTGTGTGCTGGGCCTGGCGGAAAAGCGGCGCTTCTTTCTTCAATCGCGCAAGAAAATGGGAAAGAATTTACGGCAAATGAAGTTAGCCAACCAAGAGCAGAGTTAGTTAGACAAGTAATTGGAAGTGCTAGAGTTTGGGTAGGAGATGGTCGCGAAATCGCTTCACACGGTGAACTCTTCGATGCCATTCTTGCTGATGTTCCTTGCACTGGGCTCGGTGCGTTACGTCGCCGTCCCGAAGTTCGTTGGCGCAGAACCGTTACCGATCTACGTGCATTAACAGCGCTGCAACGCGAGTTATCCGATAGCGCAGTATCCGTGTTGGCAGATGGTGGGCTCTTTGCTTATGCAACTTGCTCGCCGCACTTTGCCGAAACCACCGTTGCGGTTGCTGATATTTTGAAGGCTCATCCAGATTTAGAACAGATCGATTTGGCGCCCTTTCTTCCAGAAGGACTTAACAGTGCGATGCGCGGTAAATCCCTTTCGCTATGGACCCATCGCCATCAGAGCGATTCCATGTTCATGGCGGTATTTCGCAAGAAAGGCGAATAAGGTATTTCTATGAGTGATCAACATATTCGAATCACGCCAAGCATTCTTAGCGCCGATCGTGGAAATATTGTCAGCGAGATTGCCAAGATTGCCGAAGTTTCAGATCTCATTCATCTAGATATTATGGATAATCGCTTTGTTCCGAACCAGACTTGGAACTTATCTGAGGCACAGGCGATTATCGCCGCATCACCAACCCTCATCGATGCTCATTTAATGGTTGAAGATGTAGATACCTTAGCGATTGAATATGCAATTGCTGGTTCGGGAAGCGTCACGATCCACGCAGAAGCTGCCGTTGATATTAATAAGACGTTGCGGGGTATTAGATCACATGGCGCCAGAGCTGGCCTTGGAGTAAAACCCGGAACTCCAATTGAAAATTACTTAGAATATTCTGATCTCGTCGACATGTTTCTCATCATGACGGTGGAACCAGGATTCGGGGGCCAGAAATTCATGGCAGAGATGATGGATAAGGTTCGCCTTACCCGTAAGTCGATAGGCGATCGTCCAATCTGGTTGCAAGTAGATGGTGGAATCTCTATCGATACCATCGCAATGGCACGTGAAGCAGGGGCAGATACCTTTGTCGCTGGATCTGCTGTTTTCAACTCTCCAGAACCTGCGGCTATGGTTGAAATACTCCGCCATCGCGCAAGCGCACTCTAGTAAACTCTGAGCATGAAGACTTTCGATCAACTCTTTGAAGAGCTTGCTGCAAAGGTGGCTACACGTGAATCGGGTTCGGGCACTGTGGCCGCGATAGATGCCGGAGTTCATTCGATCGGAAAGAAGGTTCTTGAAGAAGCCGGCGAAGTCTGGCTGGCTGCAGAACATGAGAGCGATCAAGCACTGGCCGAGGAGATCAGCCAACTTATCTACCATCTCCAAACGTTGATGTTAGCGCGCGGGTTACATCCTTCAGATATATACAAGTTTCTCTAGAGATAGGTAGTAAATGTTAAAGATCGCAATTCCAAATAAGGGCTCCCTTGCTGACGCCTCAATAGAAATTTTCAAAGAGGCAGGCTACCGACAGAGAAGTGACTCTCGAGATC
>JAPLBI010000101.1:554-2019 GCA_026392815.1 Actinomycetota bacterium | reverse complement strand
TTCGATCTGGCCTTCACGTGGTGATCCCCCAATGGCGGCGACTGCAGCATCGAGCGCTGATCGCACCTTCGCTGAAAGATCACTCATAGCCACAACTCTAGCCGTAACGACTGTCAATGATTATGAGGAAATTACCATCGCCCTGCCAGATTCGAGCCTTGCCACGGGGACTCTAAATGGTGAACAAGATACATAATCAAGTCCGAGAGAGTTAAAGAAATGAATACTTCGGGGATCGCCGCCATGTTCGCCGCAGATCCCCAGTTTGAAATCACTACGAATTTTACGCGCTAAATCCACCGCCGTTTGAAGAAGTATTCCGACGCCAGCTTCATCTAATGATTCAAATGGATTAAATGGTACTAATTCTAGATCAAGATACCTAGGTAGAAACGTAGATTCAACATCATCGCGGCTAAATGCCCAAGTTAACTGCGTTAGATCATTTGTGCCAAAGGAGAAGAAATCTGCATAAATGCCTAATCGATCGGCAGTTATAGCAGCGCGCGGAGTTTCGATCATGCTTCCAATTGGAAATTCTTTTTCAATTGAGGTGCCCTTAAAGGTATTTCTTATCTCTTCTTCCAGAATTTCCCGCAGAGATAAGAGTTCGCGTTGTGTTGATACCAGCGGAATCATCACTTCAGGTCGAGGATCATGACCTAACTTTCTGACTTCTAGATAGGCGTGAACTAAAGCGCGTACCTGCATTTTATAAAGTTCGGGAATCAAGATTCCTAAACGCACTCCTCGCAGACCCAACATTGGATTTGCTTCATGAAGGCGTTTAACAGCGGCAAATAATGCTAAATCTCGTGCTGATATTTCTTCATTTAAAGCTTCCGCCCGCGCCATAGTTGCACTTAGCTCAATCAATGAAGGTAAAAACGCGTGTAGCGGTGGATCCAATAGTCGAATCGTTACCGGCAAACTCGACATTGCCATCATGATTCCTACGAAATCTGCCCTTTGTAGCGGTTCCATTTCGGCGATCACCGAACGTTGCACATCTTCATTTTCTGCTAGAACTAGCCGCTCAACATACGCTCTGCGCGCCCCCAAGAACATATGCTCCGTCCTGCACAAACCAACACCTTCGGCCCCCAAAATTCGTGCTCTAATGGCATCTTCTGGAGTGTCAGCATTTGTTCGTACTTCAAGGCGCCGCTTCGTATCAGCATAGGCAAGAATTCGGTGAACGGCCTTTACAACTTGTGTCGCCTCTTCCGAATCTGCGGATAGCCGTCCTTCTAAATACGACGTAACTGGCGATGCAACGACTGGAACTTCACCTTTATAGATGTGTCCGGTCGTTCCATCGATAGAGATTAAATCACCTTCAAAAACCGTGATGGAACCTGCAGTAAAGAGCTTTGCTCTCTCATCAACTGAAATCTCATCTGCGCCGCAAACTGCTGTCTTGCCCATTCCGCGGGCAACAACCGCCGCGTGCGATGTTTTTCCG
>JAPLBI010000101.1:0-516 GCA_026392815.1 Actinomycetota bacterium | reverse complement strand
GAATTCCAGATGCAATTTGAACTTTCTTAGCCATGGAATCAAATTGTGGAAACATTAGCGCGGCTAACTGATCGCCCGAAGTGCGGCGAAGCGCCTCGTCCATATCAATTTTTCCTTCATCAACTAAGGCGATCGCGATTTTAAATGCCGCTTCAGCGGTCCGCTTACCGACTCGTGTTTGCAGGATCCAGAGGCTTCCTTTTTCAACTGTGAATTCGATATCACAAAGATCACCATAGTGATCCTCTAGCTTCTGCATCACGGAATCCAATTCACTTGCCAAGTTAGGAGCGAGGTTGGCAAAATCTTCAAGAGTGAGTGGTGTGCGAATTCCAGCAACAACATCCTCCCCCTGCGCTCTTTGTAGATAATCTCCGTAGCGCCCATTTTCGCCAGTTGCTGGGTTGCGAGTAAAGGCAACACCGGTACCAGAGTCATCACTTAAATTTCCAAAGACCATTGATTGAATATTTACTGCAGTTCCGATATCTGACGGAATCCGTTCACGCCGACGAT
>JAPLBI010000087.1 GCA_026392815.1 Actinomycetota bacterium | reverse complement strand
CGCAACCCGTTGCTAGCGCTTCTGCTGCCAAGTACTCGAGCTTGCGCGTCTTATTTCCGCCATAAGCCAGACCTGAATTAACATCTTCGCGCTTTGCCCAGATTTCTACTTTGCCACCGAGGTGTTCGGTTAACCGATCAAGTCGTTGCAGTGGAGAGGCTCCGAAGGTGAGTTTTTCCTTCGCGAAGGATTCAAGTTTGGCTCTAGTCATGCGCAGATCCTCTCACGCGAAGTCGCATAAAAAGAAGTTATTTCTTAATGCTCGCCTTGATCATCTTCTGCAGGACTTGCTCGTCTACTGGCCAATCATTGGGCAGCGCGATGGTTTTCTTATTGACTCGATATTCAGCAAAGTGCGGGGTGAATTCTTTAAGAACTTGCTGATCCCATGGCGCAATCAGAATGTGATTAGTAGCGGCTGATGCGCCGAAAATGTACTCATCACCGTTCTTTAGCATCGGTTGGTTCCAAGCGATCACAAGTTCTAGCTTGGGAAACTTGCTTTGAATAGCCTTGAAAATCTTCTTAATCGTCTTAGCCTGCTCAGGCTTGATGCTCTTGAAGTAATCAGCAGGAGTTTCGTGCCTTCTAGATGAGGTGGAACCTCTTGAGAACATTACGAGTGCATTTGCATGTGCTTGAGAGAAACCATAGTTCTCGCGCAGGTGCGCTATCTGCTCTGGGTATTTTTTACCGTCTAACTTTTTCATGACCGCAAACCAGTACTTCATCGGTTCGCCATACTTCTTCTCGATCGATGGAAAATGCGCTTCTCTCGACGGGTCTTTGGTCACCACTTTTACTTCTTTCGCTTATCCCGCACATTCAGATACACGGCATAGCCCATGTAGAGAAAGACTGATGGTGGGTACAAAAAGATAGGGATGATCAGAAGAATTACTGCGACGATCTTCATATTCGAAGATAGGCGATCCCATTCGCCCATAAATCCGGTGCGAGGCTCCTTCTCCATTTAAGCCACTCCTTCAATCAAATACACAACTTCACTTTGTTACGTGGACGATACTGGGATCGAACCAGTGACCCCCACAATGTCAATGTGGTGCTCTACCGCTGAGCCAATCGTCCGGGTCTAAAACTTCGGTATTTATTAAGTTGTGGTCGAAAGTATAGCCGAGGCTATTTAGCGGCCGAAATCGTCTTCGATACGCTCGATATCGTCTTCTCCGAAGTACGTTCCTGTTTGAACCTCGATGAAGATGACATCGTTTGATCCAATATTTTCGATTCGGTGAAGATCTCCGATTTCGATATCTATTGAATCACCAACAGTCATCTCAAATGAATCACCATTCAAAGTTATCTTCGCCTGACCCTGAACGATGTTTCGTGGCGTTGATATGAAAGACGTTTACCTGGATTTACCCAGATGGTTTTTACTTTATGAGCGGCGCTTTCTTGCAAGATTTCATAACGTCCCCACGGGCGTTGTGATTGATCTTCGCTCATCTTCTTCTCCAGTAGATCTTTGTCTTATTGGAGGTCGGAACGGGATTTGAACCCGTGTAGAGGGATTTGCAGTCCCTTGCCTCGCCTCTCGGCCATCCGACCATTCTTTTACAGACTTCTTGCTGAACTTTTCACTTATAGAAAAACCGCCACCTGAAAAATTAATTCCAAAGCGGCGGAGAATCCGAGCGGACGACGGGGTTCGAACCCGCGACCTGAACCTTGGCAAGGTTCCGCGCTACCAGCTGCGCTACGTCCGCATTTCGTGCGGGGGCAAATCTAGCGCAGCAAGGGGCTATCCGCCAAAGTGAGCGCTTTCACCGTAGCGTTAGGGCTATGGATCTGCGCGATGACTCGTTCTGGATGGGTCGAAGGTATGCCAGATCTCTTGTTGAAGTAACGAACGATCTTTCGAGATTGGATGATGGAAACTTTTGGGCGGTGGCGATCTCCTTTGAAGGAGAAGTGACTCTTGCAAGGTTTCAATCTAACTTCGAAGCAGATTTTCCATTTAGCGGTTCTCATTGGAAGCTCTTGGAAGGCGATTGGGTCTCATCGCTCAGCAAAGATCAGTATTGCCAGTATGTAGAAAGAATTCGAGAATCAATCTCAGATGGATGGGTTTATCAAGTCAACGCTTGTCGTCAGCTGCAGATTGCATCAAATCGAGAAGAACTTGCTTCACTCTTTGGCAAATTATTGAGCGAGAACCCCGCTCCACATGCCGCATATCTTTCAATCCCGCAGTTAAAAATTGCATCTGCATCACCCGAACTCTTTTTGTCACGTAATGGTTCTTCTGTGAAAACTTCACCCATAAAAGGCACTCAAACTTTGGGCGAACAGGGGTTTGGTAATAAGGATCAATCCGAAAACGTGATGATTGTTGATTTAATGCGTAATGATTTCGGTCGCATCTGTGAGCCTGGCTCCGTGGATGTTGCACAACTACTTCGTAGCGAGGAACATCCCGGTCTTCGCCACTTGGTCTCTGACGTCGTTGGTGAACTTCGGAAAGATATCTCTTGGTCGGAAATTTTTGAGGCTTTACTCCCCGCCGGTTCCATAAGCGGAGCGCCAAAGAGTTCGGCGCTCTCTGTAATCGCAGAAAATGAAGAGATCAGACGTGGTCCTTACTGTGGTGTGCTGGGTTGGGTAGAAGGTGATCGCGCTGAACTTTCAGTTGCGATTCGCATCTTCTGG
>JAPLBI010000081.1 GCA_026392815.1 Actinomycetota bacterium | reverse complement strand
GAAGGGGGCGGGATTTCCTAGAAAGGGAAATTAGTGCGCAGTTCAAATCCAGTTCTAACTCGTTCGAACCGTGGTTTTGCTCAAATGGATCCAACTCGTTTGAGTAACGATTCACTCGAAGCAACATACGCAGCACCAGCAGCATCATCACTTCGTACCGGTCGTATGACTATGGACGATGTCGTAATGCGAACAGCAACTTTGTTTGCAGTGTTGGTTGCAGTCGGTGCATTTGCATGGGGCGCTAACAGCCCAGGGCTTGCACTTGTTGGCTTCCTCGGTGGTTTTGTTCTTGCAATGGTTAACACTTTTTCCAAGAAAGTTCGTGTACCTGTAAGCGTTGCTTATGCAGCAGCGCAAGGACTTGCACTCGGAACAATCAGCCGTATCTACAACGAAGCGTATTCAGGCATCGTTGGCCAAGCAGTCATTGGAACGCTTTGTGCATTCGGTGGAATCTTGGTTGCATACCGCAGCGGAAAGATCCGCGTAACACCTAAGTTCACACGCATCATGGTTGGTGCGCTAATTGGTTACTTGGTCTTCTCACTCATCACAGTATTTACAGGACGTCCTGGTGGAGCAACTGGTCTACTCATCGCAGTAGCAGCTGTTGCACTTGCAACATTCTTCCTAGTACTTGATTTCGATCAGATCGAAAAATCAATTGCTGCTGGAGTTCCACAACAGGAATCATGGCGTATGGCATTTGGTTTGATGGTCACAATCGTTTGGTTGTACCTCGAAGTATTGAGACTGCTCTCAATCCTTCGTAACAGTGACTAAATAAATAGATTAACTAGATTGCCCGAGATGCGAAGCCCGCGTCTCGGGCAATTTTGTTGCTACCAATAGGGCAAAGAACATTAACCCGGCGCTAACTGCGAATGCTGGTCGGAAACCGTAATGGTCTGCGATAAAGCCAAGTGCAATAGGTGCAACCATGGCACCGGCATCACCGGACATTTGGAAGAGCGCGATTACTTGCCCACCCTTGCCCTTCATGACATCGCCAACGATTGCCGCTGTTGAAGATAAGAAGATAGAACCGAATGCGCCAATAACCATTGATAGTAAGAACATCCAAGGTTTAACGGTTCCGACAAGAACAACCACTGAAATAGCGAGCAGAGATGTTCCCATCAGCGCAGAGAACTTGCGACCCCTGGAATCAGATAGACCACCAGCTTTGATCAGTAACAAACCCTGGATTACAGATGAGATTGTGAAACCAAGACCAAGATAGCCAGCTGTTGATTTCATTTCTTCAACCATAAATAGAGGCAATATCGAGCGGCTCATTCCAAATAACACTGATGCGCTGCAGAACGAGATAGTTAGAGCGATTAGATAAGGCTTACTGGAAAGTGCTTCGCGGATTGATTCCGCTTCTTTGGCTTTCTTCTCTGAAGGCCGCGCTGCGAGTGCAGAGTTACGCAACA
This sequence comes from Actinomycetota bacterium, assembly GCA_026392815.1. Taxonomy (GTDB): domain Bacteria; phylum Actinomycetota; class Actinomycetes; order Nanopelagicales; family Nanopelagicaceae; genus Planktophila. Next base: position 854 of record JAPLBI010000081.1, on the reverse strand, counting down.
AGAATCCTCCAGCCGCGCTTGAAACAACTAGAAGTACGCCATAGACAAGAAGTGGTGCGCGCAATGAAATTGCAGTTAGGAATCCGCCGATAACTGGCCCGGCCATCATTCCAACTAGAAAACTCGAGTTGTAAAGCGATTGCGCACGTGCGCGTTTTGAGTCATCTGTCGCACGCAACATGATTGATCCGGCAGCTACTGAGAACATTGATGAGCCGAGGCCGCCTGCTGCGCGGAAGATAAGCAGTTGCTCGTAGTTTTGTGCGAAAGCAGCCGCAAATGATGAAACCGCTACGAAGCCAACGCCAGTTGTGTATACAAGACGTTCTCCGAACTTATCTACGAGCTTTCCGGAGAATAATCCGCTGGCAAATCGCGCAAATGCGAAGGCCGAGATAATTGATCCAACTTGAGCGTTATTTACCCCAAAAGATTTAGCAAAGAGCGGAATCGTCGGCGCAATAATTCCGAATCCAACTGCAACAAAGAAGGAGGCAAAGATAAGCACTCCGATTTCGCGGGGAAACTCCGCTAGCGGATTAGTGAACTTGCTTCTCTCTTTAGAGGCCAATTGTAATTAACCGAGTGATTCGCCGGCAGCTTCTTCGCGCGCTGCTGCATAATCTTTATTGGTCCGAAGCGGCGTCTCGCGCAGGAATAGCGCAAGCAAGAAACCAGCCGCTGTAATTGGCACCGCAACAAGGAATACAACGTGGAATGAGTTAACGAAAGATTCCAACGCTGTCGCTTGAATCTCTGGTGGCAAGGTTTGTAGAACTGCAGTGTTGCTCTGGATTCCCTCGAGGGCGGCGGGATCAAAGCCTGCTACTGCAGATGGATTTGAGGCAGCCAAG
>JAPLBI010000174.1 GCA_026392815.1 Actinomycetota bacterium | reverse complement strand
ATCCCAGCTCTTTAGTGAATAACTAAAGAAGAGTGTTTAAAGAGGGCGGCTGCTTCGGCAGTCGCCCTCTTTAACACAATTTATGAATTCAAGTTTTAGATTTCAGATTAAGCAAAGTAAGTTACAGTTCAAATAAAGTTTCGAAAGGACTAAAAAGTGAGTCAAGATACGGCTACTTACGACGCATCGGCTGAGTTCCAGGGCCGCGCGACGCTAAGTCAAAAAACTCAAGCGCTCTTACATAAGTATCCGTGGCTTAGCTCCACGATGGTGCTCGTAGTTGCATCAATTACCTTTAGCTTTTTCAACGAAAACTTCTTAACACCATCTAACTTCTCACTCATCTTGCAGCAGGTAGCGATCGTTGGCGCCGTTGCAACTGGTCAGACACTAATTATTCTTACCGCGGGCATTGACCTTTCTTGTGGTGCTATCGCGATCTTCTCTTCAATGGCAATGGCAAAACTCGTACAAGGCACACCTGCTGTTGACGGCGATGGGTTCTCTATCTGGATCGCATTCCCTGCTGGTCTACTAGTTGGCGCGCTTGCTGGCGCAATTAACGGATTCCTTGTAACAAAAGTTAAGTTGCCACCATTCATTGTTACTTTGGGAACATTCAACATCTTCCTTGCGCTAACACTTACCTTCACAAAGGGAACTGTTCCTGCAAATGAAATGCCACCATTCCTTCTCACTCTTGGACACTATGTAAATATCGGACCTTTCCGAGTCACAACTGGTGTTCTCTTTATGATCGCTATGTACATCGTCTTGGCCTTCGCTCTGCGCTACACAGCATGGGGACGCCACGTATACGCAGTCGGCGATGACATCGATGCAGCGCGCTTGGCTGGTATCTCAGTTAACCGAGTACTCATGAGCGTTTATATCGTTGCTGGTTTCACATTCGCACTCGCAGCCTGGATCGTTATCGGTCGCGTAACTGTTGCTAGCCCAAATACCGGTGGAGATCTAAACCTTGATGCGATCACCGCGGTGGTTATCGGCGGTACATCGCTATTCGGTGGCCGTGGCACAATCTTCGGATCCCTTATCGGAGCGATCATCGTGGGTGTTTTCCGTAACGGTCTAACACTGGCTGGTGTGGATTTGTACTTCCAGCTCATGGCTATCGGAATCCTGATTATCTTCGCTGTCTCTGTTGACCAATGGATCAGAAAGGCACGCAAATGAGTAAGTCACCAATTCTTCAAGCAGTTGGAGTTACCAAAGCCTATGGTCGCGTTATCGCACTAGATGGCGCAGACCTTGAGCTCTTCCCTGGCGAAGTTCTCGCAGTAGTTGGTGATAACGGAGCTGGTAAATCAACTCTAATTAAATGTCTTTCCGGCGCTGAAATTCCTGATCACGGTCAGATTATTTTAGATAGCCAAGAAGTTTCATTTAAGCGCCCACAAGATGGACGCCATGCCGGAATCGAAACTGTGTATCAGACACTCGCTGTTGCACCAGCTCTCGATATCGCATCAAACCTCTTCCTTGGTCGCGAAATGCGTAAGCCAGGACCACTCGGTTCTGTTCTCCGTATGATCGATGGTTCAGGAATGCGTAAGGCTGCAAAGGAGCACATCGCAGCTCTTGGTATCGGAACAATCCAAAATATTTCACAGGCAGTTGAAACACTTTCAGGTGGTCAACGTCAGGCTGTTGCAGTTGCTCGCGCCGCTGCATTCGGTCAGAAGGTGATCATCCTCGATGAGCCAACTGCTGCACTTGGTGTTCGCGAATCACGTCAGGTTCTCAAACTTATTGAGTCTCTACGCGAACGCGGCATGCCAGTTATCTTGATTTCACACAACATGCCTCAGGTCTTTGAAGTTGCAGATCGCATCCAGATTCAACGCCTTGGAAAGCGCGCTGCAGTTGTTACTCCAAAGTCCCACACCATGAACGATGTCGTTGCAATCATGACTGGTGCGATGACAGTTGATAAGAAAGACCAAGCGCTTTCTCCAGTACGTTAATCTCTAGAAAAGATTGAAAACAATGGCCACTCCGGTTCGTATTGAATCGGATGTGGTCATTGTTGGTTCTGGGATGGGCGGGGCAACTACCGCATTTGCGCTGGCGCAGAAGGGTGTTAAAACGCTGGTTTTAGAGCGCGGAGAGCGGATGCCGCGCGAACCAGAAAACTGGTCACCATCTGAAATCTTTATGAAGACCCGTTACAAGCCAAATGAAAAATGGGTTGATGAAAAGGGAAATGAATTTGTTCCCGGCGTTCATTACTTCGTTGGTGGAAACAGCAAGGTTTACGGTGCATCTCTGCCACGCTTTAGCCGTTATGACTTTGGCGTAATCAAACATCAAGAAGGTATTTCGCCCGCCTGGCCATTTACCTACGATGATCTTGAACCTTTCTACTACAAAGCCGAAGAGTTGTACCGCGTTCACGGTGATGCGCAGAATATTTATGGAAACAACCGCACGACTCCATTTCCATATCCTGCGATGAAGCATGAGCCATACGTCGAAGAACTAGGCAAACGTTTATCCAAGGCAGGAGTGTACCCACATTCAAATTCAATGGGTATCGATCTTGGGCCTGGTGGAAAATGTATTCGCTGCAAAACTTGCGATGGCTTTGTCTGTAAATTAGATGCCAAGAGCGAGGCTGAAGTAAATGCACTTAATCCAGCGATTGCAACAGGTCATGTAACTCTCATGACTTCAGTACAGGTAAATCGGATTGTGCTTACTAGCGATGGAAAGTCAGTCAGCCATCTTGAAGCCACTAGAGGCGATGAAGCCCTTGAGATTTACGGCAAAAACTTTGTTATTGCAGCGGGATCTGTAAACACCGCAGCGTTGCTGCTTCGTTCTGGCGTTGCCAACTCTTCAGATCAAGTTGGCCGTAACTTTATGATGCATAACAACAGCCATATCGCAGCCGTTGATATGCGCCGCAAGAACGATGTAACTTTCCAGAAGACGCTCTCCTTCACCGATTGGTATCTCGATGGTGGCAAGGGTTATCCACTAGGAGCCGTGCAGTTAATTGGCAAAGTACAAGGCATCATGATGAAATCTTTCGCTAAGCGAGTTCCACTGCCGCTACTTAACTTGGTCTCCGATCACAGTGTGGAATTTGTGGTTATGTCTGAGGACCTACCGCACCCAGATAACCGCGTAACTATTGATAAAAACGGGGCGATTAAGATCGTTCGTAAATCAGTTGGAATGAAGACCCACTTTGAACTTCTGCGCCGGGCTAAGAAAGTACTTCGCAAAACTGGATACCAAGCAGTCTTTAGACAGCCTTTTGATATCTCGATGAACTCGCATCAATGCGGAACAACCGTTGCCGGAAACGATCCGCGTACCAGCGTTGTAGATGGTTACTGCCGCAGCCACGATCACCACAATCTTTATCTAATAGATGGTGGTTTCTTCCCATCATCTGCAGCAATGAACCCCGCGCTGACAATTGCTGCACAGGCGCTGCGCGTTGTTGAGCAATCAGATCTAGCTAAAGTTTAAGCAATACCCAATACGCGCAGTAGCTCGTCATTTAGATCCTTGGCATCAACATCTACGCCAGTCCAATACTTAATTCCGATAACTGCTTGATTTACAACCATACCCAAACCTTGCAGGGTTGTTGCTCCGCGCTTGCCCGCTTCATCTAAGAAGTAAGTTTGAGGCGGATTAACAATTACATCTGCAGCCAACATTCCTGGGCGAATAGATTCGAAATCAATATCCTGCTTGCCTTCGGTATTAAACATGCCCATGGAAGTCGAGTTAATTACAACTTGGGCATCTTGTGGGATTGAATAAGTCTTATTCCATTCCACAAATTCGGCGTTGGCTGAAGTTTTATCGTTTAGCAACGCTGTTAGCTTTTCACCGCGAGCGCGTGAACGGTTTACAACATAGAACTTAGTCGCACCGGCGAGCGCAAGTTCAACGGCAATTGCGCGCGCAGCACCTCCTGCACCTAGCAGAACAATTGTTTTACCTGTTGCCGGTGTAATTTCTAGAAATGATTTTAAAAATCCTTTGCCATCGGTATTTTCACCGATCAACTTGCCGTCGCGATTGACCGCACAGTTAACTGCGCCGATTAGAGCAGCCGACTCCCCTAGCCCATCTAGATACTTAATCACTTCGACCTTGTGCGGGATAGAGCAGTTAAAGCCCTTCCAATTCATCGCCCTGGCACCTTTTACAGCCGCTTCCAATTGGTCTGGGTTAACTTCACAGTTAACGTAGCGATAGTGCAGGTTATTGGCCTTGTACGAGGCCTCCACCATGGCAACTGTTGGGTTTGAGTCCGATCCTTGTGAAAAGCTTCCGGTTAATTCATGTCGAAAAGATCCGCCGATATCCATGGTCATGTTCAGACCTTACCTTGCAAGTTATGATCAGCCAATGACCACTTCATTCTTAAAGCGCATCGCATCTGCACCAATTTCATGGGGAATCTGTGAAGTACCAGGTTGGGGCGCAATGTTGCCGACTAAGCGCGTGCTCTCAGAGATGACCAGCCTTGGTCTACCTGCAACCGAACTCGGCGCACCAGGTTTCTTCTCTGATGATTCAGCAGAACTTAAGGATCAGTTGGCAGAATTTAATATGTCGATGATCGGTGGCTTTACACCCGTTGTACTTCATGACAAGTCACAAGAAAAAGCAACAATTGAAATGGCTCTCACCACCAGCAAGAAGTTTCAAGAGATAGGCGCAACTCACTTTGTTTCATGTCCAGTACAGACTTGGGATTGGGCCAACCCTGAAGAGTTAAGCAAAGATGAAGTTACGCAATTCTTTAAGATGCTCGCTGAGGTAGATCAGATCTGTAAAGATCACGGCCTTGTACAAGTGGTTCACCCACATTTACAAACTGTTGTTGAGACTAAAAAAGATATTGATATGGTGGTCGATAACTCTGATGTTATGTGGTGTCTTGATACTGGACATATGACTATCGGCGGACAAGACACCGTTGAGTTCGCGAAGAAGTACGCCAGCCGCGTTGGTCACGTTCACCTTAAAGATGTAAATATGAAATCTGTTCCACCTGTTCTGGCACGTCAGCAGAGCATCATGGAAGGTGTACAGAAAGGTTTGTTCACACCTCTAGGACAAGGCGATGTTCCGATTCTCGAGACAATTCTCGCGCTGGAAGCTGCCGGTTATCAGGGTTGGTATGTCATCGAACAAGATGTCGCAATCACCGGTGAAATGCCTGGTTTAGGTGAAGGACCAATTAGCGGAATGAAGCAATCAGTTGATTATCTTCATAACGTTGTTGCTCCCGCACTAGCAAAAATCGGTAAATAAAAATTGCAACAGATAAATCCCATTGTTTTGCCAGATGATT
>JAPLBI010000044.1 GCA_026392815.1 Actinomycetota bacterium | reverse complement strand
CTTGCTGCTTCTGCCACTACTGGCTATCGCCGCTCGAGGCTGGTTTGAAATAGAAGAATTCTCTTGGCGCAAGGTGTTTGCTCTATCTCTACTAGTATCGATCATCTTTGCATTTTCCCCATTTATCTTTATTTTAGGAATTGCACTTACTGGATTTTCAATTTATCGCGACTACATGGATAGCAATAGCGGAATAAATCTCGTCTTATTCAACGCTCGTCTCTATCGCCGTCTTGCGCTGACATTTACGCCATTTCTCATCTGCGCACCCTGGAGTTTCGAGTTAATCTTCAATCCAAATAGATTTTTATTGGATTCGGGCTTCCTATTGCAGGGAAGCGGCCCAAACTTCTCCCTTGTGGGAAACCCAGGTGGCCCTGGCTCTCTACCGTGGTACCTAATTAGTCCGCTTACCTTGGTACTAGCAATTTCGCTTTTCTCATCAACTAGAGCGCGCTTTATCGCTGAAATTGGATTTGTATCTCTCTTGATTTCAATTCTTTTCAGCACCATCTCGGTAACCGGCAACGGCACCAATATTGCAACTCAGCTTTATCCCGGCACGCTGATGACAATCACAACAATGACAGCAATCGCCTCCGCAATTGCCGTATCTGACAAGTTGCGAGAAAGGCTTAAAGCAACTCATGTGAATTTCCGTCACATCTCAGCTGCGGTAATGCTCGCAGCGACCGCTACGTATGCACTCTCTTCAACTCTTTGGGTAGCAACAACTGCGGGTTCTGCGCCTCTGCAAAGCGGTCGCGAGATAGTCCTACCTCCATTCTTAGCGGTTGAAAAAGATGCCAAGACGATGGTTATTAGACCGCGCACAGTAGGTGAAAATGTATCGCTTAACTTTTATTTGGCGCGTGGTGGCGATGCAATGCTTGGCGACCCAGATATTGCGCCATCAAATCGTGAACAAATTACCAATGCTGTACTTGAGCTTGCCGATGGAAGTGGGCTAACTTCTAGTTCAACATTTGCGTTAAATGGAATCAAGTATCTATTCCTTAAAAATCCGACCGATGAAAACTTAGTTCGCATTATCGATGGCTTAGGAGGATTCACTAGAGCCTCATCTACAAATGCAGGAATTGTCTGGAAGATTTCTGCAAACACTGGCACGGTTTTATTTACAAATCTTGCTGGCAAGACAACTGTTCTTCCAGTAAGTCAAAATGAATTTGAAGTAACGGTGCCAGAGCCAGGTACCTTAACTCTTACTGAAAATTATGCTCAAGGCTGGCGAGCGATGCAGGAAGGCCAGCGATTGGATCGAAATCGCAGCGTGGATAACTTGCCAGTCTTTGAAGTATTGCAACCAGGGCCAGTCATCTTCCTTTACGACGGAACCATGCGTCGTGCCTTAGTTTCTCTAGAGTTAATCATCTTTATCACCGTCGTGGTCTTGGCACTTCCCGCCGGGCGTCGTCGTCGCGAAATTGAAGATTCGGAGCTGGCATGAAGATCACGCGCCCATTAGCTCTTGCATCTGGCCTAATTTTAGTTGTAGCTCTTTCCAACGCTGTAGATGTCACGGTCTCTGATGGAAAATTCTCTTCAAATTACCCAGCCGTTGTCTGTCCATCAACGCCAAGCGGTTTAACCACAGCGATATCTCTACCTTCATTAAAGAGCCAGATACGTTCCACGGGAACAAAATCTCTCTCATTTATTCCGGCACAAACTCTCCGCTACATGCAGAGTAAAGCGCCCATAATTTTAGAATCACAAGGTGCAACGCCAGTTGTATGGCAGATTAGAAAAGGAGTTTGGGCTGGCTCCACTATTTGCTCTTCCTTGCAGAGCGAGCAATGGTTTGTTGGTGGGGCCGCTGATGTAACAAGTAAGGGAAAGCTGATCTTGGTAAACAGCGGATTAAGCGCTGCAATCGTAGATATTGAAGTTTGGAATGAAATCGGAGCGCAACCAACCAAGGCAATCACCATTAAGGCAAACTCATATCTCGAAGTTGGAGTTGATTCACTTTCTCCAGGTTCACAATCTCTCGTGATCAAGACAATCACACGAGCGGGTCGAGTTACGAGTTATATGATCGATGAACGCGGACGTGGGTTACGCGCTCTTGGTGGCGACATAGTTAATTTTGCGCCAAAGGCAAGTAAAGAGGTATTTATCCCTGCCATTCCACACACGGTCCGTAAAGTCGGCTCAAAATCAGTGGAGCTACCTCACACGCTACGTATCCTGGCGCCTGGTGAAATAGATGCTCGTATTACCGTCTCTGTCTACTCGACCGATGGATCATTTATTCCTGCAGGGCTGGAAGGCAAAGTTATCAAGAGCGGATCGGTAGCGACTTTAGATTTGAATCCGAATTTACCAGCGAGCAAATTTGGAATCAGAATTTCTTCCGATGAGCCGATAGTTGCTTCAGTTTTTTCACAGACAATTTCTGAAGGTAAATCAGACTTTATCTGGAGTACCGCAGCTGCAGAATTGACCCAATCCAACTTTTCAGTGGCCGGTCTTGCACCACAGTTAATCTTTATTGGAGCGAAAGTTAAAGCCGAGCTTGTACTTCTCTTCAATAATGGCAAACGTAAAACCGTTCGCGTTAATGGGGAAGATATCGCCGCAGTAAGGATTCCAGATGGGGTTCGCTCGATATCAATAACCGATGCAGGAAAAGGAATTTATGGCGCAGGGCTGGTTGCAACCAAGAGCGGCTATGGATATTTCCCACTTACAGCAGGAAGCGTTCTGACTAAATCATCAGTTCCAATGTCGAATATTCGCGTCCTAACTCCCTGACAATCCCAGTTTTTTTGCTACTCAACCACTAGCCTTAGCGTCATGAGTAAGTTGGCGCGCACAGGGCGCAGTTGTTCGCGGGTAAGTTGCCGAAGCTTGGCTTCGATGACGCTTACCTATATTTACGCGGACTCAACGGCAGTGCTTGGCCCACTGGCTACTTATTCAGAACCACATTCTTATGATCTCTGTGAAGCTCACGGAAAACGCTTAACTGTTCCAAATGGTTGGACTGTAATTAAGGAAGAGTCTTCGCAGGCAGGCCTTGGTCCATCTGAAGATGATCTGATGGCGATTGCTGATGCAGTTCGTGAAGTTGCTGCAAACCACGAATCAATGCAAGATCACAGCCTCACTACATCTACAACCGATAGCGCATCACTTGGTCGGCGCGGTCACTTACGCGCAGTCCCGTCCTAGATTATTGATACTCCTCGAGATTAATTAAAGAAGGAAGAGAAAATTCCAATATTTAAAGCCTATGACATTCGCGGATTAGTTGATGTAGAAATTACCGCTGACTTTACATTTGCAACTGGAGTTTCCTTTGCCAGATTCCTGCAACAAGAACGTGAACCTGGAACAGTCGTAATTGGCGAAGATATGCGCCCCTCATCACCTTTATTTGCCGATGCTTTTTCAGCAGGGGTAACCTCGCAAGGTTTAGATGTAATACGTATTGGTTTAGCATCGACCGACATGCTCTATTTTGCAGCAGGCAAACTCAATTTCCCTGGGGCGATGTTTACCGCCAGCCATAATCCAGCCGAATATAACGGGATCAAACTCTGCTTAAGTGGAGCCCGCCCAATAGGAAAAGAGTCGGGGCTCTTAACTATTGAGCGATTTGTAAATGAAGGATCTCCAATTGATTTTCGAAGCGTAGGTAAAGAGTCAGAGCAGGATTTACTTTCTTCATATGTAGATCATCTACTTTCATTGGTTGATCTATCAGAGATCCGCCCGCTAAAGGTGGTCATTGATGCTGGAAACGGAATGGCTGGACACACCGCTCCAGCGGTCTTTGACCGACTTAACTGCGAAGTAATTCCGATGTATTTTGAGTTAGATGGCACATTCCCAAACCATGAAGCCAATCCAATAGATCCCAAGAATTTGAAAGATTTGCAGAAGGCGGTTAAAAAACATAAGGCAGATATCGGATTAGCATTTGATGGAGATGCTGACCGATGCTTCTTAGTCGATGAAAACGGAGATTTGGTAAATCCATCTACTCTCACGGCTTTAATTGCAGATCGTGAATTAAAGAAATATCCAGGATCAAATATTATTTATAACCTAATTTCTTCCCGCGCAGTAGTTGAAATTGTTGAAGAAAAAGGCGGAAAGGCTATTCGTTCGCGCGTTGGCCATTCATATATAAAGCAATTAATGGCAGATACCGGAGCAGTTTTTGGCGGAGAGCATTCTGGACATTTCTACTTCAAAGATTTTTGGAGAGCAGATTCTGGAATGTTGGCAGCACTTCATGCCATTGCAGCTCTCGGCGAAGCGAAGGGTTCACTTTCGACACTTCTTAAACCTTATTCAAGATATATCTCTAGTGGCGAAATCAATTCTGAAGTCGCAGATGCAAACGCTGCAATGAAGCACGTTGAAGAAATTTATGGCAAGAAAGATGGCGTAGCAACCGATCACCTTGATGGGCTGACGATAAGTGGCGATACCTGGTGGTTTAACCTACGTGCGTCAAATACTGAGCCCCTCCTTCGACTCAACGTTGAGGCTTCCACGGAAGCCCGTATGAAAAAGGTTCGAGATGATGTACTTAACATGATCCGTGGCGACCTAGACATCCTCGTATTAATCCCTTAACTAGTACGCTATGCCTATAGCCGACTAGCACAGTAGAGCCCTACGCCGAAGGTCAAGCGAAAAAACAGCCGTTTAAACTAGGGAGATAAATTCAAATGACACCTGTCACAACAATTCCAAAACACGATATCGCAGATGCATCTCTTGCAGCCGAGGGCCGCAAGCGCATCGAATGGGCAGAACGCAATATGCCAGTACTTGCTCAGATTCGTGAGCGCTTTGAAAAGTCACAACCATTTGCAGGAGTACGTATCTCTGCATGTATGCACGTGACAACAGAGACCGCAAACTTGATGCGCGTACTTAAGGCCGGCGGTGCAGAGATCGCACTTTGCGCCTCAAACCCACTTTCAACACAAGATGACACCGCAGCAGCACTCGTTCACGAATACGGAATCTCTGTATTTGCTCGCAATGCAGTGGATCGCGATGGTTACTACTCACATATCAACGCAGCGCTAGATATCGAACCTCACCAAGTATTCGATGATGGTTGCGATCTAGTAAACACACTTCACACAACTCGCAAGGAACTTCTTCCTAATATTGCTGGTGGCTGCGAAGAGACGACAACAGGCGTTATCCGTCTGAATCAGATGGCCAAAGATGGTGCTCTTACATTCCCAATGATCGCTGTCAACGACACCGATACAAAGCACATGTTCGATAACCGTTACGGAACCGGTCAATCAACACTTGATGCAGTCTTCCGCGCTACAAACTTCCTGCTCGCAGGTCGCGTAGTAGTTGTTGCTGGCTTCGGATATTGCGGCAAGGGCGTTGCAGAACGCGCTAAAGGTATGGGCGCCGATGTAGTTGTTACCGAAATCGATCCAACCAAGGCGCTAGATGCGATGATGCAAGGCTTCCGCGTGATGCCTATGGTCGAAGCTGCAAAGCTTGGCGATGTCTTCATCACCGTTACAGGAAACCGCGATGTACTTCGTGATGAGCACTTTGCTGTAATGAAAGATGGCGCAATCATGGCTAACTCAGGCCACTTCGATATCGAAATCGATGTTGCTTGGCTTGAGCAGAACGCTAAGAAGAAGAATGCGAAGATGCGTCACCAAACTGACGAATACGTTCTTGCAGATGGACGCCGTCTATTGCTTCTTGCAGAAGGTCGCCTAGTTAACCTAGGAGCAGCAGAAGGACACCCAGCATCAGTCATGGATATGTCATTCTCTGATCAAGCGCTAACTGCTGAATACCTAGTTAAGGAAGCGAAGAATCTTCCTGCTGGTGTTCATAACGTTCCAACTTATATCGATAAGGAAGTTGCCAGCTTGAAGTTGATTTCAATGGGTGGCCGTATCGACACGCTAACTCCTGCACAAGATATGTACCTCAACTCTTGGGAGCACGGTAGCTAATGACTTTGGTTATGGTCGTCGATGACGACCAAGACCTGGCAGAGATGCTCGGCATCGTATTAACTGGTGCCGGCATCGATGTCGATCTCGTAAGTCGTGGTGACGAGGTTCTGGAGGTATTTAGAAATAATCCTCCAGATGTCGTACTGCTAGATGTAATGCTTCCTGGTTTAGATGGAATTGAAGTTTGTAAGTTGATTCGCGCCGAATCTATGGTGCCGATTGTTATGTTGAGTGCAAAAGGTGACTCACATGATGTCGT
>JAPLBI010000160.1 GCA_026392815.1 Actinomycetota bacterium | reverse complement strand
TATCGCCGATCCTGATTCTGGTGCTGCGTTGATGCGTCATCTTGTTGGACCACGAATTAACTTAGGTGCTAAAGATTTAGCAGCGCTTGGTGCATACTCACGCAATCGAGCTAAAGGCTCACGCGCCGAAAGTAAATCACTAATCAAGAAGATCGCCGCCGGTAACCCCGAACAAGCAGAAGCGGATGATCAATTCTTAGGTTCACTCATCGATACCTTGGATGAGATCGGTGGCGCAGATAAATCCACATTTACCGAGATCGGTTATGTACGTCTAGTTAACTTCGCATCAGACCTACGACGCCTGCGTTCACGAGCAGGTGGAACAATCACCGATTTAATTAACGAGATCGAAAGTTATTTGAGTCTGGAAACTGAAGTAATGCTTCGCGATGGCACAGGTTCTGGTCGTCGCCACATCGATCGCTTCTTAGATGAAGCTGGAAAGTTTGCACGAAGCGGCGGAACTTTAAATTCATTCCTGCAGTGGCTCGATATCGCCGGAAAGGAAGAAGGAGGCTTGAAATCAGCGGCCCCAGAGGTCCGCAGCGATGTTGTGCAGATCCTCACCGTTCACATGTCTAAGGGCGCAGAATGGGATGTGGTTGCAGTCCCAGGTCTTGCTGAAGGAACATTCCCGGGTCTAAATAAGAACGATCCCGATAACTGGATTACAAATGAACGTCACATTCCATTTCATCTGCGCGGAGATCATCTCGAGCTCCCACGTTTCTCATTTAACGGTGCAACTAAAAACTCTGATGCCGGTAAAGAGATCACAAAGTATGCAGATATCTGTAAGGCAACAAAGACCCGTGAAGAAATTCGTTTAGGTTATGTCGCATTTACTCGCGCCCGCACTCATTTGATTGCAACAACCTCTTGGTATCGCGATGGCAAAAATTGGGTAGAACCATCTACGATCTTCGAACAAGTCGCTTTAGTTGCACAAGAACACGGCAAGATCATCAGCGAAGTTCCGCGTCCAGATAAAGATGCCAAGAACCCAGCGCTCGAAAATCCGCTGACGGGTATTTGGCCACGTGATCCTCTTGGTGACACTCGCTCTGCATTTACCGCAAAGGTAGAACTTGTTAAGAACGCAGCGCCACTTGATCTAGCGACCGCGCAATCTGTTGATATCGAAACCGCCTCATGGATTGAAGATGCTCGGGCGCTAATTCAAGAGCGCGCACTTGGTGTTAACGGAGTTCTCGAAATTCCGATGCCACCACGACTTTCTACTTCGACGCTCGTTGCACTGCATAAAGATCCCGAAGAGCTAGCACTTACGATTCGCCGCCCGATGCCACGTCCACAAGATCAATACTCACGTCGCGGTACTGCATTCCACTTGTGGATCGAACATCACTTCAACGCAGCAACGTTATTTGATGATGAAGATTTAGATTTCCTTGATCCACTTGAACCAGATCAGACTCTCGAATCTCTTAAGCAAACTTGGTTGGCCTCTGAATGGGGCAACCGTTCACCAGTTGCAGTAGAAGTTCCATTTGAGGCTGTTTTAGGCGGGGTTTTGATCCGCGGTCGCATCGATGCGGTTTACGAAATCAACGGTCGCTTTGAAGTTATCGACTGGAAGACCGGTGCAACAACGCTCGGTGAATCAGCAGCGGTGCAGCTGGCGGTATATCGCTTAGCGTGGGCGAAGTTAAAGGGAATTGATCCAGCGCTAGTTTCAGCGGCTTTCCACTATGTGCCGATCAGCAAAACTGATCGCCCAGCAGATTTGTTAAGTGAGGCCCAGCTAATCGCGCTAATTACCGGCGCTAGCTAATTTCTGCGCGCAGTGGCAGATGATCGCTGATGCCAGTTGCAATTGCTCCCAAATCTTTAACGCCATCACTTGCTCCATGAGTTAACAAGTAATCAAATTGAATCTTGGCGCCCCAAGAAGGATAAGTATTTTGTTGGATTAACGATTTCCAATCAGATCCTACAACTGGCAAATTCTTCGGCAGATTTAAATCACCAAGTATCAGCGGTTTGGTATTTGTCTCTTGCGCAACCTTGAGCGCCCAACGCTTTAACTTCTTAAGCTGAAATAAATTCACACCCGGAACAAATGAGAGATGGGTGTTAAAGACGGTCCAGCCATTTGCAAGAGTTGCACCAAGTGCTAACCGTGGCTCATCGTGAACATAGATCGCTCGGATCTTCGGTTTACTACTTGTCTCACTTTCAGTTGGAACAACCAGTGGCATACCAACAACTGAATTTCCTAAATCAAGGCGATGCCATTTCACAACCGGAATCGTTGAAGCAATTGCGATCCCATAACTTCCTTCAAGAGAGTTATTCTCACCGCTCACTATCCGCGGATCTGCATCCCTTAACTTTCGCCATTTCTCACCTGGTGTTCCGATGATGCTCGGCGCAAAAGCCCAATTTTTGGCACCGATCGCATCTGCGATATCTGAAACCTGATTGCGCATGCATCTGCGATATCTGAAACCTGATTGCGCATTTTTGATCGCAGTAATTTGTAATCAACTTCTTGAACTGCAATGACCTCGGTCTCGAGCTGGCGCACGGCGGCGGATAGGGATTCCTGGCTGGGCCCGGCCGAAAGTGGCGGGATTGGCTGGCCGTGGAGCAGGTTCCACGAGGTGATGCGCATATGGCCAAGGCTAGTAGCGTTCACCCTTATGAGCGCGGTCAACGGACAGGTATCGAAGATGGACCGCGCCGGCCATCTGCGCACAAACCAGACCACTCTCGATCAGATGTGGCAGCGCGCCAAGATTATTCACGTCGCGGATTCTCGTTTAGCCGTCGAAGCAGGCGGAACCAAACTGCGTTACTTAGCAGCGGACCAAGTGCAATCGCTTATTTCATCTAATGAATACAAGTCAGGTGAGAAGTATTTCCTTGGTTTAGATGCGTTAGATCAAGAGCCATATTTCGCTTGGAGCGCTTCCACCGTCGAACCGCAAGGCGAGAAAGCGCCAGATGGATATTTAACGCTGCGCGAAATTGGCGGGCTAATTTCGGAATTCGAAATGGAAGTTTCTCTGCATACCGTGGCCTTGGCTAACTGGCATAGGTCGCACACCCATTGTGCGCGATGTGGCGCACCAACTTCAGTTGCCCAAGGCGGCGCAATTCGTCTCTGTGAAAAAGATAAGAGTGAACATTATCCGCGCACAGATTCTGCAGTAATTGTTTTAGTTCGCGATCACGATTATCGTATTTTGCTGGGCCATCAACCGATTTGGCCCGAAGGTCGCTTCTCTTGCTTTGCGGGATTTCTAGAACCCGGTGAAACCTTTGAACAATGCGTACACCGCGAAGTTCTTGAAGAATCAGGCGTTGCCGTGCGCGAAATTAATTACCTAGGTTCACAACCTTGGCCATTTCCAGCATCGATCATGATCTCATTTGATGCAGTTACAGATTTTCCAGAAGTCGCGCGCCCTGATGGGCAAGAGATCACCGAAGTTAAATGGTTCTCGCGCGCTGAAGTTAAAGCGCAATCAGATGCTGGAACTTTATTGTTGCCACCGAATATGTCAGTTGCGCGCAAGATGATCGATCGTTGGTTTGCTAGTGGTGCGGAAGGCAATGGTGGCACCAAACTTATCGGTGGTGAAATGTGGCGCTAGATGGTTCTTCTGGCGATATTCGCGCCGAAGAAATTCTCGCTGCTCTCGATAACGATCAACGCGCTGTAGCCCTTGCTACTCGTGGACCAGTCTGTGTAATTGCAGGCGCCGGCACCGGTAAAACTCGAGCGATCACGCATCGCATTGCCTACGCCGCGGCTATCGGCACGATGGATCCGCAGAAAGTATTGGCGCTAACTTTTACATCGCGCGCTGCAGGTGAGATGCGCACCCGCCTGCGTTCGTTAGGCGTTCCAACCGTTGCCGCACGCACGATTCACTCAGCAGCGCTCAAGCAATTGATCTACTTCTGGCCCACCGTATTCGGTGGCCGCGTACCCGAACTCATGACCGCTAAGGCTGGTTTCATTGGCGAAGCAATCAACCGCGCAGGTTTATCTGGCGAACTTCGCGCTACATCACGCGAGCTAATGCGCGATATCGCAAGCGAAATTGAATGGGCGAAGGTTTCACAAGTTGCACCCGAAGATTTTGTTTCTGAAATCGATAAGCGAACCCAGAAGCCGCGCATTAGCGCCGAGAAATTAGCCAAGGTTTACACCGCTTATGAAAGCGTGAAGAAACAAGAACTAGCGATCGACTTTGAAGATGTGCTTCTTTTGACCGCCGCAATGCTCGAAGAAGAGCGCACCGTGCGCGAACGTGTGCAAGATCAATACCGTTACTTCACAATCGATGAGTATCAGGATATTTCACCTGTTCAGCAACGTCTGATTAACGCCTGGCTCGGCACTCGACAAGATATCTGCGTGGTTGGAGATCCAGCACAAACTATTTACTCATTCGCTGGTGCAACTCCCGTATTTCTAAATAGCTTTACCAATCGTTTTCCCGATGCTGAAGTAATTCGCTTAAGCACTGGATATCGCTCGACCCCCGAAATTACCTTTGCTGCAAACTCTTTATTGCGCCATGGTTCGATGGGACAAGAACTCGTCGCCCTTAACGATCATGGCACCAAGCCTTCGGTAGATGGTTATGCCAATGAAGATGCCGAGATAGCTGGCGTACTTGCCGAAATCACTGCGCTGCTGCAGAGCGGAACTCAAGCCCAAGAGATCGCGATTTTGGCTCGCACCAATAACCAACTTAAAGGCGTGGAAAGATCGATGAATAAATTGGGTCTGCCATACCAAGTGCGCAGCACCGAAAGATTCTTTGATCGCCAAGATGTCCGCGACTTTCTAAAGGAAGTACGTCGCGCATCTGTGCTGCCAACCGAAGGCGTTTCGTGGATCGATGAACTCCGCACAATTGCGCAACCATTCCTAACTGGCGAAAGCATCGATGGCATTGCCGCGCTTCTGCATTTAGCGCGCGAGCTAGATGCTGATGCCGGATTTAGCCCAAAGACGCTGCGCAGTTATTTACGTGAAATTGAAGATCGCGTTCAGCAAAATAACCCGCCAACAATGCCGGTGGTAACGCTGGCAACTCTGCATGCAGCTAAAGGTTTGGAATGGGAACGGGTATTTTTGATCGGCGCATCTGAAGGAATTCTGCCGCTGGAAACTGGGGTTACTGGCCAGTCCGATGCGGTGATAGATGAAGAACGCCGCTTGTTCTACGTTGGAATGACGCGTGCGAAGGTGGATCTACACATCAGCCATCGCCAGAATCCCAGCCGCTTCCTGCGTGAAGCGGGCCTTCTCAGCTGAGCAATTTATAGCTAGATTTAATTAGGTTGCGCAGATCACTATCTGTGGTTTACCCTTGCCTTTCACCAAGTTGGTGAAAAGCTCATTAGGCGAAGGAGAATGCAAGATGTTTACATCTAAGTCATTCACCACAGCACGCGTTACACGCCGTGCTGCTACTTCGCCTGCCAATTTCCATGCGACTACAAAGAAGCATACAAATTGGCCCGCAGCGTCAAAGCCAGCGTTTTACGCAGCTTTTTACGCCGT
>JAPLBI010000118.1 GCA_026392815.1 Actinomycetota bacterium | reverse complement strand
TCTGCCCCTTCACTTCATCAAAGAGCGCTTCATCTTCATTAAATCCACGTGCATGGATATCAGGTCCAGCGATGATCTCTCCGCTCTGTGACTCAATTACTACTACAACAGAGATAAATCCCTCTTCTCCTAATATGCGACGATCTTTCAAAGATGATTCGGTGATATCTCCGATGCTTTGCCCATCGACGTAAACAAAACCACAAGGTACGGCACCAGCAACTTCTGCAACATGGTCTACTAAATCAACCACGATTCCGTTTTCGATTATAAAGGTATTTTCGCGAGGAACTCCAGATTGAATTGCTAGCTCAGCGTTGGCCTTTAAGTGGCGCCATTCACCATGCACCGGCAGGGCGTACTTTGGTTTCACGATGTTGTAGCAATAGAGCAACTCCCCTGCGGCGGCATGTCCTGAAACGTGAACCATCGCATTCGCTTTATGGACAACCTTGGCCCCGAAGCGAGTTAATTCGTTGATAACTCTAAAAACTGAATTTTCATTGCCGGGGATGAGTGAAGAAGCCAGGATAACGGTGTCGCCTTCACCAACGCGTATCTGATGATCGCCATTAGCCATTCGAGATAGCGCAGCCATCGGTTCGCCTTGTGAGCCAGTACAAATGAGAACGACGCGATCATCGTAGTTATCAAGTTCTTTAGCATCGATAACAATTCCGGCAGGCACATTTAAGTAGCCCATATCCTCGGCGATCTTCATATTGCGAACCATGGAACGCCCGATGAAAACAACTTTCCGGTTATGCATCGCTGCAGTGTCAATTACTTGTTGGACGCGGTGAACATGGGATGAAAAAGAGGCCACGATTACGCGATTCTTGGTTGCGGCAATTACGCGATTTAGCGCCGGCATGATCTCGCGTTCAGCGGGAGTAAAACCAGGTACGTCTGCGTTAGTTGAATCAACTAAGAATAGATCGACGCCTTCATCACCCAAGCGCGCGAAGGTGCGCAGATCGGTAATGCGCCCATCGAGTGGCAATTGATCCATCTTAAAATCGCCAGTGTGAAGAACCGTGCCAGCTTTTGTATGAATGGCAACGGCTAAAGCATCAGGAATTGAATGGTTAACCGCGACGAATTCAACTTCGAATGGCCCAATATCTTCGCGCATTCCCTCTTTAACTTCGCGAGTAAGTGGTGAGATGCGATGTTCTTTGAGTTTGGCAGTGACTAAAGCCAAGGTGAGTGCTGAACCATAGATCGCAATATCGCCGCGTTCGCGAAGTAGGTATGGAGTTGCGCCAATGTGATCTTCGTGGCCATGTGTTAAAACCAGACCGATGACATCAGCTAAGCGATCGCGGATGTAACTAAAGTCCGGCAGGATTAAATCAATACCTGGTTGATTCTCTTCAGGAAAAAGCACGCCACAATCAACAATTAAGAGCTTTCCATTTGTTTCAAAGACGGTCATGTTGCGACCGATTTCGGCTAATCCGCCAAGTGCGACTATACGAAGTCCGCCTGCAACCAACTTGCTAGGGGTACCAAGTTCGGGATGGGGATGCGTCATTGAGTATTAATCAAAGCTATAAAGAGATACCGCCGGCGATGAGATCTTTGCGCAATTGCACGATCTGATCTTCGGTTGCATCTACTAGCGGAAGACGAGTATGGCCACCAGGTAGGCCCATCATATTTAGCGCGGCCTTGGTGAGAATCGCACCTTGCGTGCGGAATGTTCCGGTAAAGACCGGTAGCAATTTCTGATGAATTTCAAGTGCACGCGCCGCATTGCCAGCAAACCAAGCGTTAAGCATTTCTTTCAAATCTTTACCGACGGTATGACCACAAACTGAAACCATTCCGACCGCCCCTACTGAAAGCAG
>JAPLBI010000027.1 GCA_026392815.1 Actinomycetota bacterium | reverse complement strand
CGCAACTAAATCTGTATCAACGCGATGGCGACCGCTAGTGATAATCAAGAGCGGATTGCCAGAAGGCAATTTGAAAATTAGCGAAGATGCGATTTGGCCGACTTCAATGCCAAGTCCATTTGCTGCATCAACGGCGGTTCGGGCAGTTTCTGAAAGAACGGTTACTTCTCCCTTTACTCCAAGATCTGAGGCGGCTTGAATAAAACGTTTTACCGCTGCCTTTTCTAAGATGCCTTCCATGGTTGCAGGATACCCTTGGCAAATGTCTATCGGGGCACTTGATCAAAACCACCGTGCGAAATTAGCGAAAAATTCTCTGCGGGTCTGCTTCTTACTCCTCGGCATTGTTTCCATGGGTTGGGTGCCGCGCATTCCCGAGATTAAAGATTTGATTGGGCTGTCTAATGGCGCATTCGGCTTTATTTTATTGGGTGCCACCTTTGGTTCGATTACTGGTGCGCAGCTTGCCGGACGGTTGATACATACCTTCGGATCGCAGAAAGTGATTTTCGTTGGAGTATTCATCATGCCTGCTGGGTTGGCAGGCATGGGTCTGGCAACAAATGCAGTGGCCTTATTTTTAAGTTTGTACACCATGGGCCTTGGGTATGCCTTGATCGATATGTGTTACAACTTTCAGGCAACAGTTGTTGAAAACATTTTGGGACGACGATACATGTCCTCGTTCCATGCCATGTGGAGCGTCGGCGCATTTGCGACAACAGTGCTCGGCGGTGCGATTACCCGCCATGTCTCACCGCGCACCAACCTTGTCGCTATCGCCATAGTCGCACTTATTGCATATCTAATTGCCGCTTATTACCTGCTGCCATCAACCATTGATGGCCATAAGGGTGAAGAAGAGCACGAAGCAAAGATTCCGCTCTTTGGAAAATCAGTGATGCCGCTCTGGTTCTTGGGCGTTGGGCTTCTTGCAAGTTTGGTTGGCGAAGGCGCCGCAAGTGACTGGAGTGCAATTTTATTGCGCGATGAGATGGGCTATGGCAAGGGCGTATATGCATCTGCCTTTGCATCTTTTGCACTCGCCATGATTGTTAGCCGTTTCTTAGGTGATCGCGCACTTGATTACTTCGGGCCGGCGCGCTTGGTAAAGCTCGGCGGATATATTGGAGGAAGTGTTTGGGGGATTGCACTTGCAATCTCAATTCCAATGTCTGATACATACCCACTTCCCGCATTGATTATTGTGAATATCGGATTTATGGCTGCAGGCCTTGGTATTGGTCCAATGTTTCCTGCATTTATCTTGGCGGCAAGCAAGACTCCAGGAATCGCACCAGCTGTTGCTATTTCACGCGTTGGTGTAATTGGAATTGCTGGATTCTTCTTCGGGCCAACAATTACAGGTTTGATCGCCGAATACACAAATCTTTCAATCGGCATGGTCTATCCAGTGCTTATGTTGATATTGGCCGGCTTCTTATCGAAGTCGATTAAGGCTATTAAGGATTAGGCCCAAGTCTGTAGCATCGTAAATGCAGCAACTAGAACAAGTAGTCCAGCAAAAGCCTTCTTAGTTGTTTCATTACTCTTTGATTGGCGATGCGATGCCAGCAAAGCAATTGCCATAGCGCTTAGCGCCATAAGAACTGGAATCTTCCAATCGACTTCATCCCAATGTGATTGATGGCCGATAAAGGCTGTAATCGAGTTCAGCGCAATTACAACTAGCGATGTTCCCGATGCAACTCTTGCGGGAGTTCCAAAGGCGTGCATCAAGACCGGAATAACGATAAATCCGCCACCGATTCCAAAGAGCCCGGTAATTACGCCGATACCAAGTGAAATCATGACCAAAACTCCAGGCGACATTCTGCGCTGTTCTTGTTCGGCGGACTTCTGCAACATCGAAAGTGCGGCAAAAATAATGGTGATACTAAATCCAGTAGTGATTACCTGATCACTTAACTTGTGAGCCAGAATTGAGGCTGCAAGGTTTGTGACGAGCCCAAGGCCCCAAATAACAAAAGCTTCACGGTAGAGGATCTCTTTAGCGCGCGCTTTAGGAATAGCGCCAGCGATTGCGGCACATAGAACTATTGCTAGAGCACCTGTGGTTGCAGGGATCGCGGTGAAGCCAAATACGTAGAGCAGGATCGGTACTGAGAGCATCGCGCCGCCCGCGCCCACAAAGCCAAGAACTGTTCCTATAAATCCACCAGCGATAACCGCTAGCAAGGTATCCATTTCTTAATACTCTCACCCAAAAGCAAAACGGCCCCCATCTCTGGGAGCCGTTTCGGTTAAAGCTTTGTAACTTATTTAGTCTACTTATTGAAGAATGAGAGATTTCCGATATGTGGACCGAAAGCATCTGCTGAAATTGTTCCGCTGTAGATAAGTGCGAAGATAATTAGCGCACCACCT
>JAPLBI010000055.1 GCA_026392815.1 Actinomycetota bacterium | reverse complement strand
AGCTAGTGATGAGCCGGCGTTAAATCCAAACCAGCCGAACCAGAGAAGTCCCGCACCAAGCATTACCAAAGGTAATGAGTGTGGACGCATTGATTCTTTACGCCATCCAACTCTCTTTCCAATTACGATCGCTAGCGCTAAGCCTGCAGCGCCGGCGTTGATATGCACTGCGGTTCCACCTGCAAAGTCTTGAACGCCTCTGCTTGCTAAATAACCTGCACCGGTAATTGTGTCTCCAACTTTATTTCCGAATGCAAATACCCAGTGCGCAACTGGGAAGTAAACCAAAGTCGACCAGATCGCGACAAAGATCGCCCAAGCGGTGAACTTTGTGCGGTCTGCGATTGCACCCGAGATCAGCGCAGGGGTAATGATTGCGAACATCAATTGGAATGCTGCAAAGACAAGAACTGGAATTGGATAAACTCCACCGTTATTTGTGAAGTCATTAACAACTCCGCCTAAGCCAGAAAATGAGATATTTCCGTACCAAGGTGAATTAGCTCTGTAACCAAATGCCAATTCAAAACCGTAGATAACCCACAGCACGCTAACAATTCCGATGGTAACCATCGACATCATCATCATATTTAGAACGCTCTTGGTGCGAACCATGCCACCGTAGAAGAACGCTAAACCTGGCGTCATAAGTAGAACGAGAGCGGTACTTGCTAATACCCAGGCGGTATCGCCTGAATTAAGAACAATCTCTTCCATTATTCGTTTCCTATTCCTAGAGTTTAAAAAAATGAACAAACCCTCGCCGTTGAGATGGGGTAAAGATGCTCTCGGCGGGTTACGTAGGCTCGTTTTCTAGGTTAAGACGGGGTCACAAAATCGGGAAATTTGTTACATCTGTGTTACGCCAAGTGCGCGATAGGAAGGCTATTCGCCGATTAAGCCAGAGATGTAGCGCTCTGAATCGAAAGCAGCGAAATCTGATTCGGCTTCACCGGTTCCGACAAACTTGATTGGTATATCGAGAGCGTTTTCAATGGCTAGGGCTACTCCCCCTCGGGCGCTGCCATCTAACTTTGTGACAATCAAGCCAGTTACATCCACGGCTTCGGTAAAAATCTTTGCTTGGGTAATTCCATTTTGACCTGTCGTTGCATCTATCACCAATAGAACTTCAGAAACCGGTAAGGATTTTTCGATTACGCGTTTTACCTTACCTAACTCGGCCATCAAATCGTTCTTATTGTGAAGTCGCCCAGCGGTATCAATTAAACTTGTTGTTCGTTTGCACGCACTGCGGCATCAAAAACGACAGATGCGGGCTCGGCTCCATCTTTGCCAGCGATAACTTCAACGCCAATACGCGCTCCCCATGTCTGTAACTGTTCTACTGCAGCAGCGCGAAAGGTGTCGGCTGCCGCAAGTATCACTGAGGAGCCAGAGCCTTTTAGCGAAGCCGCCAACTTCGCGACTGAAGTTGTTTTGCCGGTGCCATTTACTCCAACAACGATTAGCGCTGAGGTGGAGGCCGCCTTACTTAAGGTGCGAGATTTACTTGAGAGCTTCGAATTTAATATCTGAGTCAGAGAAGCGAGTGCATCATCGCCCTTGATTGATTTGGCATCTTTGATGATTGCCGTTGTTAGAGATGGGCCAAGATCTGCAGCAAGTAACTCTGCTTCAAGTTCTTGCCAATCAAGTGGGTCGGCAGTTGATACGCCTTTTATCTTTGAGATGAATTTACTGAAAATACCCATTGTCTAAAGAACCATTGCCTAAAGAACCTTAAGCGGTGTCGGATTCGCGCAGGCGCTGTGAAATAACCTCAGTTACGCCATCGCCGCGCATGGTCACGCCATAGAGCGCATCAGCAATCTCCATAGTGCGCTTCTGGTGAGTAATGATGATCAACTGTGAACTCTCACGAAGTTCTTCGAGAACAACAAGCAAACGACCCAAGTTAACATCATCGAGGGCAGCTTCAACTTCATCGAGAACATAGAACGGACTTGGACGCGCTTTAAAGATCGCTACCAACATAGCAACCGCTGTTAGAGACTTCTCGCCGCCTGAAAGTAGCGAGAGACGCTTGATGCGCTTTCCTGGTGGACGGGCTTCTACATCTACGCCGGTATTTAGAAGATCGTCAGGATTTGTAAGAATTAGGCGGCCATCTCCACCAGGGAATAAGCGGGCGAAGATATCTTCAAAGTGTTTAGCGGTTTCTTCGTAAGCTTCCATGAAGATCTGTTGCACGCGATCATCAACTTCCTTGATGATATCTAGCAGATCTTTCTTGGTGCGCTTTAGATCTTCTAGCTGCTCTGCCAAGAACTTAAGGCGCTCTTCAAGTGCGTTGTACTCTTCAAGAGCCAACGGGTTAATCTTTCCAAGCAAAGTCAATGATCGTTCTGTCGAAGCTAAGCGCTTTTCTTGCTGATCACGGCGATAAGGGATTAATTCAGTTGCAACAATTTCGCCGGTTTCGGTTTCGATAAAGGTTGGTACATCGTTCTGAGGTCCGTACTCATTTACAAGAGTTGTCGTATCAACTCCAAGTTCTTCTACTGCCTTGGACTCAAGTTGTTCGATGCGCATACGTTGCTCGGCGCGAGCGATCTCATCTTTATGAACCGAAGAAGTAAGCTGTTCGAGTTCAGAGGCGAGTTCGCGGCCACGTGATCGCACGGTAAGGGTTTCGCCTTCGCGATCCGAGCGTGATGCCTCTAGTCGGGCGCGCTCTGTTGCAGCCTTTGCGATAGATCGTTCAATATGAATTAACGCTTCATACGCTGCCTCTGCAATTGCAGAAGAGATAAGCGCACCGCGTGCACGTGCACCACGGCGCGATACTGCACGCTCGGATGCTTCACGTTCGGCGTTAGCGGAATCTTCTAGAGCCTTGGCGCGCGCACCAATTGAATCAACGCGCTCTTCGCTGGTACGAACGGCAAGGCGTGCTTCTACTTCTGCAGTTCGCGCAAGCGAGACTTCATTTCGTAAGTTTTCGGCGGCGCTGTGATCTGGTTCGCCTATTTCGCCACGCTGCTGAAGTTGTGCAGATGCGATCGAAAGTTCGTTCTCATCGCGACCTTTAGCAGCATTGGCTTCAGCGATCGCAGAATTTAAGCGCTCAACTTCAGCCGATGCAGATTTCATATTCTGGCCGGCAACTGCAAGTTGTTCGGTAAGCGCTGAAATCCGAGCATCAGATTCATTTAACTTAGATAACGCAATATCAAATGTGCTCTGCTTGCTTTCCACATCGCCTTGCGCCTTTGAAATCTCAAATTTAATACGATCGCAGTTATGGGTAATCGTCTCAAGCTTGGCCTGTAACTCTTGCACCAAAGCGTTGATTTCAATTAGCGAAGTAGATGATGCTGAACCACCACGCGCACGCTTTGCGGTGATTACATCGCCATCGCGGGTTACAACTGTGACGCTTGGGTGGGAGCGAATAATGCCTTCGGCCTCGCGTGCATTATCGGCAACGACTGTGTTAGATAAAAGCGAGGCAAGGAGCTCGGAGATTTCGGAGGAGCGAACATGTGAAGTGAGCGCTGTAAGCCCGGCAGGAACAGATGTGGCGCTATGTGATCCGGGTTGGTAGACAAGTACATCTGCTTGGCCCAAGTTTTCAGAGCGCATCGTTGTTAGCGCACTAATCGCAGAATTTAAGTCACGTACAACAATCGCATCAGAGAGCGTTCCAAGCGCTGCAGCAGTTGCAGATTCCCATCCGGAATCAATTTGAACGAGGGAGGCAATGCTTCCGAGAATTGTTAAGCCGCGAGAATCACGAACTAACGCTGTCCCACCATCACGTGATTTCGAGGTAAGCAACATCGCTTCTAACTTGGATTCAACGGCATTTCGCTCACGATCGGCGGCGCGCTCAGCATCAACTAGTGAACTCAGTTCCGCTTTCGCGCTATCCAGAGATCGCTTAGCGACTTCAAATTCAGAGTCGAGCCCAAGTTCTCCGGCATCTGCACCAGCAATATCCATCTCGAGAGTTGAATATTGACGTTGTGCGCTCTCGGCGCGAGATTGCGCTTCATCGCGCGCTTTTACTAATCGAGCAATTTCTTCTGCGATCGCTTCTAATCGCGCTGCCAGCGACTTGATATGGCCTTCTTGGCGCGCCGTGCCTTCACGCTGATCGGCGATAGCGCGCATCGCTGCGGCGATTTTATCTTCCTCAACTTTTAAGGATTGTTCAGCGCCTGCAAGTTTTGAAGTTGTGGCTTGTAAGTGCGCTTGTGCGCTCTGAACTTCGCTGCGCAGTTGCGCCTCTTGCTGGCGAAGCGCCAGAGCTTCTTGATCAAGCGCTTCTGGGTCGCGACCTGCGATACGCGCTTCTTCTGCCTCTTCAGCTAAGAAGCGTGAGCGCTCTTGTGCAAGTGATTGCGTTCCGCGGAATTTTTCACGAAGTGCGCTAAGTGCGTAGAAATTTTCCTGTGCTGCAATTAGAAGTGGGCTCTCGAAAGCGGCTTGCGCATCAAGTGACTCTTCACGTGATCTGACTTTATCTAACTCATCTTCAACAAGTGAACGTCGCTCACGAAGTGCGGTTTCATCCGCTACTTCAGCATCGAGAGTTTTGGAAAGTGAGATGAAATCATCAGCGAGCAGACGTAACTTGGCATCACGAAGATCAGCCTGAATTGTCGCCGCTTTTTTCGCAACTTCTGCTTGCTTCCCGAGTGGACGGAGTTGGCGGCGAAGTTCAACCGTTAAATCCTGAACGCGAGCTAAGTTCGCCTGCATTGAATCTAACTTGCGTAGCGCTTTCTCTTTACGTTTGCGATGCTTAAGTACGCCAGCTGCTTCTTCGATAAACCCACGGCGTTCTTCAGGGGTAGCCATCAAAATTGCATCTAATTGGCCTTGGCCAACGATGACATGCATTTCGCGGCCGATACCTGAATCGCTTAGTAATTCTTGAATATCTAATAAGCGTGATGCTTCACCATTTATTTGGTACTCGCTCTGGCCATTACGAAAGAGAATTCGGGAAATTGTTACTTCGGTGTAATCAATTGGCAGGGCGCCATCTGTGTTATCGATCGTTAGCGAAACTTCTGCGCGACCAAGTGGTGCACGCCCGCTTGTGCCAGCGAAGATGACATCTTCCATCTTGCCGCCGCGAAGTGACTTCGCACCTTGCTCGCCCATAACCCAAGTGAGGGCATCTACAACGTTTGATTTTCCAGAGCCGTTTGGACCGACGACGCAGGTGATGCCCGGTTCCAGGCGAAGCGTCGTTGCCGACGCGAAGGATTTAAATCCTTTCAGCGTCATACTCTTTAAATACACGGCGTAAACCTACCGTTTAGGTGGCGTCTTTACGTACGTGACGCGAGTGAAGTACTACTTGAGGGTTGCGAGAATTTCGTAGGCAGAACGAGCCGCTGATTGCTCTGCTTCGCGTTTGCTCTTACCGATACCTTGCGCAACTGCTTCACCGGCGACCATCGCTACAGCGGTGAAACTCTTATCGTGGTCTGGGCCTTCTTCAGTTACTAAATATTCGAGGGTGCCTTTTCCAAGTGATGAAACTAATTCTTGGAGCGCGGTCTTGCCATCTAGCCCAGCGCCCTTTGCCATAGCGCTTTCGAGAGTCTCATTAATTAACGTGCGAACAACGGTAGTAGTTGTTGCAAATCCGCACTCCAGATAAATAGCGCCAATCAAGGCTTCTAGAGCATCGGCAAGTAGTGAGTTTTTATCGCGCCCACCGGTGACTTCTTCACCTTTTCCAAGGCGTATATATTTTCCGAGTTCGAGTGTGCGCGCAATATCTGCGAGCGCACGCATATTTACGATTCCAGATCGCAGTGGAGATAAACGTGATTCATCTAAATCTGGATAACGAAGGTAGAGCTCTTCAGTAACAATTAAACCAAGTACTGAATCACCTAAAAATTCTAAACGTTCATTTGTTTCTTTAGCACCGGTCTCATATGCAAATGATCGATGGGTAAAAGCTAACTCGAGCAATTCGGGCTTTAATGTGATCCCGAGTTGCGCAGTTAAAGTAGAGAACAGATCAGACCTCGAGAACCTGGCGGCGGTTATATGTTCCGCAGGTTGGGCATGCTGTATGTGTGAGCTTTGGCTGCTGGCACTGTGGGCATGCTGCAAGTGATGCTGCAGTTGTCTTCCACATTGAGCGGCGTGAGCGTGTCTTCGAACGAGACATCTTTCGCTTTGGAACTGGCACGG
The DNA here is from genome assembly GCA_026392815.1 of Actinomycetota bacterium. Taxonomy (GTDB): domain Bacteria; phylum Actinomycetota; class Actinomycetes; order Nanopelagicales; family Nanopelagicaceae; genus Planktophila. The sequence continues at coordinate 5,385 of JAPLBI010000055.1, read as the reverse complement.
TAATCGTCCTTAATCTCTTTTAAACCTATTGGTAAAAATTGGCTTAACTCGGTTAGGAGGTAAGTATCCCTTATTCATCCGATTTCTTAAAATCCAGTCCAGCCAAGCCCGCCCAGCGAGCGTCGATCGCCTCATGCTGGTGGCCTTCCGGAAGATCTGCCCACTTCTGACCGCAATCTGGACAGAGCCCGAGGCACTCTTCTGAGCAGAGCGGGTTGATCGGTAGATCTAAGACAACGGCATCCCGAATTGGTGGCTCAAGATCCATCACATTGCCATCCATCCAAAGTTCGTCATCTTCTTCCAGATCTACGTCGTCATCAGCTGCGCGCTTGGACTTCTTACCCTTTTTGCCAGAATCTTTACTTGGCTCGTAGCGATAGAGCTCTTGAATCTTTCGTTCAACGGTAATTTCAACTGGATCAAGGCAACGAATGCACTCGCCCTTTGCGATCGCATATAGATCAGCGCTTAATAAGACTCCCTCAGTAACGGATTCCAGGCGCAGATCTACTTCAATAACATCACCGGCTGGGACGCTCACCAGCGGAACGCCAATCGGCTCCAAAATTTCTAGATCTAACTGATATTCCTTCATCTCTCCCGCACGGCGAGGAAGTTCAAAAGTATTGAATTCAAAGACCTGTGAGGCCTTAGATGAAGATTGCGACATGGGTATTTTCTCTTCTTGATATCTTCTTGGCTATATAACTAAGTGCTAATTACTTGTCGTCAGCTAATTGAGATAAAACATCTTTATCGTTTGCGCCATCTAGTCGCTCACGACCGCGGGCTACTGCATCAAGAGTCTTATTGAGGATCACTTCTAGAGTGGCAAGGCGACCATCAATGTAGCTTTCTACTTCAGCGCGCTCATCGGCGGCAAGTGCACGAGCGTCATCGAGGATACGTTGCGCTTCATCGCGAGCAGCCTGAACGATCGCGGTTTGTTCGATCATGCGGGCAACATCTTCGCGTGCTGTAGCGATCATCTGTTCAGCCGATGCTCTACCTTCCTCGACTAAATTATCGCGCTGCACCAAAATCGCTTCAGCTGCAGATAAATCTTGTGGAAGTGCAATTCGTGCGCCATCTAAAATTTCTAGAATCTCGCCGCGATGTACAACGCAGGAAGCAGAAAGTGGAACTCCGCGAGCCTCTTCGATGAGAGTAATTGCGGTGCTGAGTTTTTCAATCGAGTCCATTTTTACTTCCCTGCTACTCGTGCTTTAAGTGCATCATTTACGACGCCTGGAACCATAGAGGATACATCTCCACCGAAATGAGCGAGCTCTTTAACGATTGAAGATGATAGAAATGAGTGGGTTGGAGCAGTTGCCATAAACATAGTTTCGACGCCAGATCCTTGGAGATTTACTTGCGCCATCTGAAGTTCGTAATCAAAGTCGGTAACCGCGCGCAAACCTTTAACGATCGCTTGGATCGAATTTTCCTTGCAGTAATCAACTAGCAATCCATGCCAAGAATCAACCTTGACGTTCTTAAATTTAGAAGTAGTTTTACGAGCCATCTCCATACGCTCTCCTACTGTAAAGAGCGAAGCCTTAGTGCGATTTTCCAATACGGCAACAATAACTTCATCAAACTGGCTGCTCGCGCGCTCGATAATATCGAGATGGCCAAAGGTGATTGGATCAAATGATCCTGGGCAAACTGCGCGCTTCATGGAGTAAACGCTAGCAACGATCAGCGTGGTTATCCATTTTCAGGCTCAAAGCTCGGCTGGAACCCCATAGAAAATGGTCGCTTGCCCATAATTCTTTTCGCGCAGAGCCTGGTATCCATCTGGCCAAGAGATTTCCTTTACTCTGGAATTTCGCTCAACTGCAATTAGCGCTTGTGGATGGAGAAATCCGCCCTCGCGAAGTTGAATGAGATTTTCAATTACATCAATATCTTCTACATCATATGGTGGATCAATATAAATGAAGTGATACGGAACTGTTGCCCGATCCTGCAAGAAACGGTGAACGCTCATTCCAAAGAGATGGAAGCTGCCTGGACACTGCGCGGTCTTGATGCTTTCGAAGTTTGCGGTAATCGACTTCTGCGCTTGTTCATCTTTTTCAACTGCGTGAACAATCTCGGCGCCTCGGGAAAGTGATTCGAGCGCGATTGCACCGGTGCCAGCATATAAATCCAAAATATGAAGCCCTGCAAAGTCACCAAATTCAGATGCCAAGGTAGAAAAAAGCGCTTCGCGGGCGCGATCAGAAGTTGGTCGGGTGGCACCTGCCACAGCGGCAATGTTTCGCCCCTTGGCAAGTCCTGCGATGATGCGCATTTATCTATCCCTAACCTTTATCGATATATGTAGATGTTTGCTCTTTCTTTAACATCTCTAACTCATCTTTGAGCAAAGGATAGCCTTTGAGAGAGCTATCGCTTTCTAACAATTCTGCGGCAACGTTGCGAGCTTCCTCAATCAGCCCTTCATCTCGCAAGACGCGCAGCAAGCGAAGATGTGACCGAGCGCCGGATTGTGTCGCACCTAATACATCGCCTTCGCGTCTTTGTTCAAGATCAATACGGGAAAGTTCGAAGCCATCTTGGGTCTTAGATACTGCTTCCAATCGCTCACGTGCTGGCGTTTCGATTGGCGCGCCAGATACAAGCAGACATAAACCGGGTGAAGTGCCGCGGCCAACTCGACCACGTAATTGATGTAACTGAGATACGCCGAAGCGATCTGCATCCATAATCACCATAACTGTGGCATTTGGAACATCCACGCCGACTTCAATAACTGTCGTTGAAACAAGTACATCTATCTCACCTGCAGAAAAGGCCTGCATCGTCGCATCCTTTAACTCAGTGGTTAAGCGTCCATGCAAAGGCGCGATCCGTAAGCCCTTAAGCGCTCCCCCATGCAACTTCGGTGCTAACTCTTCAGCGGAGGCGATATCAGGAGATTGTTCGCCGTAGAGAAAATCTAAATCTGCATCTTCAGAACTTCCGGTGGCGATGCGCGGTGCAACTATGTAAGCCTGGTGCCCTTGTGAAACTTCTTCGCGAATTCGCTCCCACGCGCGGTCTAAGAAAGTTGGTTTCTCCATAGTTGGTACAACGTGCGTTGTGATTGGCTGGCGACCTAGCGGTAGTTCGCGCAGAGTTGAAATATCTAAATCGCCAAAGACGGTCATCGCAACAGTTCTAGGTATTGGAGTTGCAGTCATAACCAACAGGTGTGGTGGGTTAACTGCCTTTGCTTTCAGCGCATCTCGTTGCTCAACTCCAAAGCGATGTTGCTCATCTACAACAATTAAGCCAAGGTCGCTAAAAACTACGCTCTCGCTAAGGAGCGCATGGGTTCCAATAACAATTCCTGCCTGGCCAGATGCGGCAAGAGCAAGCGCTTCTTTGCGCGCGGCCGCGTTCTGCGAACCGGTTAATAAAGTTATTTGCGTTGCGTTTTCAACGCCACCCAGCATTCCTCCTTGGGCTAACGGTCCGAGCAATTTTTCAATAGTACGCAGATGCTGCGCCGCTAAAACTTCTGTTGGAGCAAGTAACGCTGCTTGTCCGCCACTATCGACTACCGCCAACATGGCGCGAAGTGCGACCACAGTTTTACCTGAACCAACTTCACCTTGTAGCAATCGATGCATTGGAATATCGGCTGCTAAATCACTTTCAATCTCACGTGAAACTTCTACCTGTCCAGGCGTTAACTTCCACGGTAGCGATTTATCAAAAGTTTCTAGAATTCCACCGGACTTAACTGGTCGGGCGACAGTCTTGAGCGCGCGTAGCTCGGCTCTGCGCTCAAGAAGTAAGAGTTGCAGTAAGAACGCTTCATCAAAGGTTAAGCGCGCCTTAGAAAGTTCTGCGCTATCTAGATCAACTGGGTTATGTATCTGAATTAGCGCCTGCTGAGCGGATGGGTAATTAAACTTCTCAAGGATATGTGGCGGGATGAAATCTGGGACTTCATCTAAAGAATCAATGGCCAGCTTTACACATTGCGCAATCTTCCAGGAAGGAAGTTTTGAGCTGGCTGGATATACCGGCAGAAATTTTCCAGCAAAATCTGCAACGGCAGAATCAACATCACTGCCATCAGGGACCATTTCGTAATCTGGGTGTGCCAACTGGCGTTTACCGTTAAAGACTCCCACCTTCCCTGCAAAAAGCCCCTGTCTACCTACACGCAACTCTTTCTCGCGCCAAGCTTGATTGAAAAAAGTTAGCGACATCTTTGCGCTGCCATCGGTGACGATAACTTCGAGAATGCTGCCCTTGCGGCCCTGCAATTTGCGGCTGCTTGAAGAGTAAATCTCTGCCAGTACCGTTACTTCATCGCCCTCATTAAGTTCGGCAATGTCACTTAACTCTCCGCGAACCAAATAGCGACGCGGATAGTGGTGTAATAAATCTGAGACGGTTCGGTAACCAAAAACGGTATCCAAGACTTTGGCGGTGCGATCGCCTACGACATCAACCAACTTGGTTGTGAGCCTGCCTTCTGCGATCGCCATAGGAGCCATTCTCGCGTGGATTCCTTGGAATTAGCGTGAAGTTGGCCTTCTTGCTACCCTTACGCCCTGTTCATTAAGTTAAAGATCTATAAGGAGTAACGCTGTGGCATCAACATGCGATATCTGTGGCAAAGGGCCCAGCTTTGGAAATAACGTTTCACACTCTCAGGTAAAGACTCGTCGTCGCTGGAATCCAAATATCCAACGCATTAAGACACTTGTCGGTGGAACAGCTAAGCGTCAGAACGTCTGTACTTCCTGCCTTAAAGCCGGAAAAGTTTCTCGCTAAAGCTTCTTAGATCTAATTAAGACCGCTTTTTAAATCCAGTAGGGCACTTTGGCTTAACGCCAGTGACCTTTCTTAACTGGTTACCTTTAATACACGAAATCGACGTCACCTTTGGCGTTGGCGTTGGCTTAGGCGAAGCTGTGGTTCTCACGGTTCCGGATGCAGACATATTGCTTGCCGCCCCTGCAGATGAAGCCATTAAGTCATAGCTCGGATTTAGCGAGATATCTAGCATCGGATCTGGAAATTCAAAGCCGAATACCTGAATGATAATTCGACCATTCTTAACAGCAACAGTTTTAGTTGCTGCGGTGGTTCCGCCTTCGCTTGTGCGAACTGAGATAGTTAAAGCCGATGCTGCATCTTCTGCCTTCTTTAGCCCCCAAAGAGCTAGCGCATCGGCAGATGAAATCGTTGCATAGTAAAAACCAGTGTTAACTGACTTACCATCTGGCGCCAGGCGCGGAGCAGATGCTTTGTAACTCAAAGACTTCTTCTCAGCGTTCCACACTGGAGTCGAAAGTTTGCAGAGTCCGTTAGATCCAACATAGATCTTGCCGCTGCCACCTTCAAATGAGAATCCGAGTGGATCATTTG
>JAPLBI010000164.1 GCA_026392815.1 Actinomycetota bacterium | reverse complement strand
TGGGCGAAGTAACCGATCTCTACGCGTGCACCAACTTTAAAAGTGCCACCGTATTTAACGGTTTCATCACCGGCGATCATGCGCAGGAAGTGTGACTTGCCTGTGCCGTTCTTACCAAGAACTGCGATGCGGTCTCCGAAGAAAACTTCAAAGTTAAATGGTTCAGTTAAGTTAGCAAGAGATAAGTTTTCGAAGGTTAGTGCGCGCAAACCAGTGCGACCGCCACGCAGGCCAACTTTTACATCTTGTTCAATTGGTGGGGCTTCTGGCGCACCTGCTTCTTCAAATTTACGCAAGCGCGTCTGCATCGCATGATATTTACTTGCCATATCTGGAGAGATCGCGGCTTGTACCTGAAGCGTCTTAACTAGATCAATGAGGCGTTGGTGTTCTTGTTCCCAACGCAAAAGCATTTCGGCGAAGCGTTCGTTACGTGCCTTGCGGGCATCGTGCCAAGTCGAAAACTTTCCGCCGTGTACCCAGGTGGTGTTTCCATTTATGCCTTGCTCCAAGGTAACGATGCGGTTTGCAGTATTTTCAAGAAGTTCGCGATCGTGGCTTACGAAGAGAACAGTCTTCTTTGTTGCACCGATAACTTCTTCCAGCCAACGCTTAGATGGAACATCCAGATAGTTATCTGGTTCATCAAGTAACAAGACTTCTTCAGGTCCTTCTAGCAGTGCACGCAGAACTAATTTCTTCTGCTCTCCCCCGGATAAAGTATTAACTTTGCGCATCGCAACTTGTTCGAAAGATTTATTTAACATCTCGGTGCAGCAGACATCCCAAATTAGTTCGAAGTCATATCCCCCGGCATCGCCCCAATCGATAATTGCTTGGGCATAATTCATCTGATCTTTCTCTGATCCGGTCTCGTTCATGGCAGATTCTGTTGTGACAACTTTTTCAGCAGCATCTCGGATTCGCTTTGGAGCAATTGAAAGTAGTAAGTCTCGCACTGTTGATTCATCGCGCACCGAACCGATGAACTGGCGCATCACACCTAAGCCACCAGTAATTGCCACTGCACCTTCATCGGGTTTTAAATCTCCGCAGATCATGCGAATTAAAGTTGTCTTACCTGATCCGTTAGGGCCAATCAGTGCAACCTTGGCACCATCACCGACGCGGAATGAAACATCATTAAGCAGAACGCGGCCATCGGAGAGCGAATACTCAACAGCGCTTACATCAATATGTCCCATTAATTATCTTCTTCTTCGCGGCGGGCAACGGTCTTTTTAGCGCGCTCTAATAGCTCTGCCGCATCTGGATAATCGACTTTATAAAGGGTTAAACCGCGCGCTGGGAAAACAAGAGAATCGCTGACTCGTTCTTTATCTTCTAGCAGCGTTGATATCCATTCGGGATCTTTGCGGCCATCAGCAACGCAGACAATTGCGCCAACTAAGTTGCGCACCATTGAGTAACAGAAGGCATCTGCAACAACATCGGCCACTAAGCAGCCTTCTTCGTCGCGGCGCCATTGGTAGGTCTCAAGGGTGCGGATCGTTGTTGCACCTTCACGGTATTTGCAGAAAGCGGCGTAATTGTGGGTGCCCAGCAGTAGCGCGCTGGCGCGGTTCATCAAATCAACATCCAATGGGCGATACCAAGGCGCGGTATTTAAACGCGCAAGTGGCTGAATAACTTTATTTTCATCAAGGATGCGGTATTCGTAGTAGCGACGTAGCGCAGAGAAACGAGCATGGAAAGCAACTGGTGCGATCTCGATCGCATTGATTCGTACATCTTCATCAAGAATGCGATTTAATTTATAAACCAGGTCTTCGAGCTCGAGGGTTTCGGGAAGATCGACATGTATTACTTGGCCGCTGGCATGAACCCCAGCATCGGTGCGACCGGCAACTATTGTCTGCGCCGCAGATTGCGCTACGGTGCTGAGAGCGGTTTCAACTACTTCTTGCACGGTGCGACGATCAGGTTGAATCGCCCATCCTGAAAAGTTAGTGCCGTCGTAAGCGAGATCTATCCGTAAACGACGAAACCCACTCTCGGGATAGAGAGTGGGTTCGGTCATTGAAATATTTTTTCTTAGCGCTAAAAGCTAGAGATAAGTTTTAGTTATCTTTCTCAGTTAGAACTTCGATGACTGCCATTGGTGCGTTATCGCCCTTGCGAGGACCAATCTTGGTGATACGTGTGTATCCGCCTTCGCGAGTTGCAAAGCGTGGACCGATTTCAGTAAAGAGTGTGTGAACAACGCTCTTATTTGCAATGCGTGCCATTACTTCGCGACGAGCTGGAAGATCGCCCTTCTTTGCAAATGTGATCAACTTTTCAGCCAATGGACGCAGGCGCTTAGCCTTTGCCTCGGTTGTT
>JAPLBI010000068.1 GCA_026392815.1 Actinomycetota bacterium | reverse complement strand
GTGTCCCGGGACAGGGAGGCTGAAAGTGTAAAGGGGGCGAGGAAGATCTATCAACCCAGGGTTAAGCCTGCCAATGTAAAGGTTTGGTTACTTTTGAGCCTTTCCTGAGAGTTCAGTGGCCAGGTACAGCATCTGGGGAAATAACGGCTGCGGCGACCTCTTTCATGGTCAACCGGCGATCCATTGCAGCGCGCTGGATCCAAGAAAAGGCCTCAGGTTCAGAGAGGTTCAAGGCCTGCATCAATATTCCCTTTGCGCGATCAATCAATTTACGAGTTTCGAGTCGCTCGTGAAGATCTGCAACTTCATCGGCAAGTGATCGCATCTGCGTATGTCTACTAATTGCAATTTCGATTGCAGGTACAAGGTCGCCAATCGAAAATGGTTTTACAACGTAGGCCATAACGCCGGCGTCTCGTGCACGTTCTACGAGTTCGCGTTGTGAAAATGCGGTCAACATAAGAACTGGTGCGATATCAATTATCTTCTCTGCTGCTGATATTCCATCCAGCACCGGCATCTTCACATCAAGAATTGCTAAATCTGGTTTATGTAACTGTGCGAGTTCAATCGCCTGGGCTCCATCTGCCGCTTCTGCTACAACTTCATAACCTGCTTCGCGCAACATTTCGACTAAGTCCATACGGATAAGCGCTTCATCCTCGGCAACGAGAATTCTGATTGGCGATTTAGGTCTGACTGGAGATTTATCTGCGCTACTGGTCGTGTTCATGTGCCTCGAGTCGGATTCGAACCGACACTATGCAGTGTTTGAGACTGCCCTCTCTACCGTTGGAGTACCGAGGCCCTATGCAATTCCCTTACGGGAAAGTTACAAGCCAAATCTTAACGGTATGCAGGAGCAGCGCCACTCACGGCATCGCCCACGCGGTGAACGCGCATAGCGTTCGTTGATCCTGGAATTCCAGGAGGTGAACCGGCGACGATCACGACTAGTTCTCCTTCAACGCAGCGCTTAGATTTGATCAAGAGGGTATCGGCCTGCATAACCATTTCATCGGTGTGCTTAACCATCGGCGTAATCTCTGGTTCAACTCCCCAGTCCAGCGCCATTCGGTTATATGTGCCAACTTCAGGGGTAAATGCCAAGATCGGAATTGGAGAACGAAGACGCGCTGTGCGGCGTGCAGAATCTCCTGATTGCGTGAAGGTAACCAAATATTTAGCGCCAACAATTGCTCCAACTTCAGTTGCCGCCTTTGTGATCGCACCGCCCTTTGTCTTTGGCGCTGATTTCATCGGGCGGATCAAATCCATGCCGCCTTCTTCGGTATGGCTGATGATGCGAGCCATTGTTTGTACAGCTTCGATAGCGAATTCGCCGACCGATGTTTCGCCCGAGAGCATCAAGGCATCTGCGCCATCTAGAACTGCATTTGCACAGTCTGTTGCTTCGGCGCGAGTTGGACGAGAATTTGTAATCATCGAATCAAGCATCTGGGTTGCCACGATTACCGGCTTTGCCGCTTCACGAGCTAATTCGATGCAATGCTTTTGTACAAGTGGAACTTCTTCAATTGGGAGTTCAACACCGAGGTCACCGCGAGCCACCATGATGCCGTCAAAGGCGTTTACGATCTCCTGCAAGTTTGCAACTGCCTGAGGCTTTTCAATCTTTGCGATAACTGGAACGCGGATACCAACTTCATCCATAATCTGATGTACATCAACTATATCTTCAGCGCTACGCACAAATGAAAGCGCAATGAAGTCAGCGCCGGCATTTAGCCCCCAGCGGAGATCTTCTTTATCTTTTTCAGAGAGCGCTGGAACTGAAACGGCAACGCCTGGCAAGTTAATACCTTTATTGTTGCTAACGGCGCCCGGCTCGATAACTTTGGTTACAACATCGTTACCTTTAACCTCAGTAACTTCAACGGTAACTTTTCCATCGTCGATAAGAATGCGATCTCCTGGCTTGCAATCTCCAGGTAGGCCTTTGTAAGTAGTACCGACGCGCTCTTTAGTGCCTTCTACTTCATCAGTAGTAATTGTGAAGATATCTCCGCGAGAAAGATCGTGTGGACCGGCTTTAAAGCGAGCCAAGCGAATCTTTGGTCCTTGTAGATCCACGAGAATCGCAACAGGTTTTCCTGCCTCTTTCGCAGCTGCGCGAACTTCATTAAGGCGGCTCTGGTGCTCTTCATAGCCACCATGAGAGAGATTGAGGCGAGCCATATTCATACCGGCTGCAATCAACTCACGAACTTTTTCGGGTGATTCAACAGCTGGACCCATTGTGCAGACAATCTTCGCGCGACGCATGTGACTACCTTATCTAATCGTTTTACTACTGGACAGTTTGGAGAACGAGATTTAAACCACCGTGGCCTTAAACCACCGTGGCCTTAAACCATTAGGGAGCGATCTGTTGGTTCGATTGGTGAAGGTAATTGGCTCTCACCTTCTAAATAAGTATCGACACCCGCTGCTGCGCTTCGCCCTTCAGCGATTGCCCAAACAATTAGAGATTGACCACGACCGGCATCTCCAGCAACGAAAATTCCTTCTTCGCTAGTCTGGAAATTGGCATCGCGTTTAATGTTTCCGCGCTCATCTAATTCAACGTTGAGCTGAGTTAGTAGCGCTGACTTTTCTGGACCAGTAAAACCCATTGCTAGGAATACAAAATTAGCAGGAATTTCTTTCTCTGTTCCTGGAACTGGCTCAAACTTTCCATTTTCAAACTTTGTTTCCACTAATTTGATCGCCTTAACGTTGCCGTTTCCATCACCGATAAATTCTTCAGTGCTAACTGCAAAGAGTCGGTTATCCAATGGGCGAGGCATGATCTCAAGTTGAGTAACGCTTGCAGCACCTTGGCGAATTGAAGTACCCAAGCAATCTGCGCCCGTATCTCCCCCACCAAGAATTACTACATGCTTTCCTGCAACGTTGATATCGGGGTTAACGACTTCGCCAAGTGCTTGCTTATTGCCCCAAGGTAAGAACTCCATCGCCTGATAGATGCCCTTATTTTCACGACCTTTAATCGGAAGATCGCGCCATTGCGTTGCACCAACGGCAAGAACTATTGCATCATATTTCTTGCGCAGGTCACTTCCAGTTAGCTCAACTCCAGCGTTAACTCCAGGACGGAAACGAGTTCCTTCCTTCTCCATCTGAGTTAAACGGCGATCCAGAATGTTCTTCTCCATCTTAAATTCAGGAATTCCGTAGCGAAGAAGTCCACCGATCTTGTCGGCGCGTTCATAAACGGCAACGGTATGTCCGGCACGAGTCAGTTGTTGAGCAGCCGCTAGGCCTGCAGGACCAGAACCAATTACTGCAACTGTCTTTCCGGTCAATCTTTCTGGGGCAAGCGGTTTTACATTTCCGGCACCAAAAGCTTCTTCGATTGTGCGCAGTTCTACCTGCTTGATTGTTACCGCATCAGCGTTAATTCCAACGACGCACGCAGTCTCGCATGGTGCTGGGCAGAGGCGACCTGTGAATTCTGGGAAGTTGTTTGTTGCATGAAGGCGATCGATAGCTTCTTCTTTATCTCCGCGCCAGATCAAGTCATTCCATTCGGGAATTAAATTTCCGAGTGGACAACCTTGATGACAGAAAGGAATACCGCAATCCATGCAACGACCTGCCTGCTTCTGCAAGTGCTCCATGCTCTGTGGTTCGTAAACCTCATGCCAATCTTTGATACGTACATCAACTGGACGGCGCTTTGGAGTCTCGCGCGGCGTAGTTAGAAATCCCTTTGGATCAGCCATTTGCTGCAACCTCCATTACATATTGATCAACAGGTAAGCCATCTTTTGTAGCGCGTTCAATGGCCGCTAAGACGCGCGCGTAGTCACGTGGCATTACCAACGAGATGCGATTTAGCGCAGCGTTCCAATCTGCCAGTAACGCAGATGCAACTTCAGAGCCGGTCTCTGTGAAGAAGTCAGAGAGCAGAGCCTTTAGTGACTCCTTCTGATCTTCTGGAACCGCCAAGATGTCGACGAGTTCGCCGTTAACTTGTGCAGGATTTAGATCCAAAACAAATGCGCGGCCGCCAGACATACCTGCTGCAAAGTTACGACCGGTGCGACCCAGTACAACAACAGTGCCACCAGTCATGTATTCGCAACCGTGATCTCCGATTCCTTCGACGACTGCAGTTGCGCCTGAATTACGGACACAGAATCTTTCGCCGACCAAACCACGAATATAAATCTGGCCTGATGTAGATCCATATCCGATCACGTTTCCGGCGATGACATTTTCATGAGATGTAAAGGTTGCTCTTTCATCTGGTCGAACGATTACACGGCCACCTGAAATACCTTTACCGACATAGTCATTGCTATCGCCATACATACGAATAACAACTCCTTGTGGCAAGAACGCTCCGAGTGATTGTCCAGCAGAGCCATGCAGAGTTACGTCGATCGTGCCAATTGGTAATCCGTCAGCGCCGTAACGTCTTGTGACTTCTGCACCCAACATCGTGCCAACTGTTCGGTTCACATTTCGCACCGGCAGGTCGATACGAACGCTTTCACCCTTATCGAGTGCCGGGGCGGAGAGTTCAATCAACTTATTGTCGAGCGCTGCAGCTAATCCATGATCTTGCACTGTTGTACGGTGCAGAGGTGAATCCACATCTGGGCGTACTAGTAGCGGTGCAAGATCCAGACCGCTCGCCTTCCAGTGATTTACCGCATCTCGAGTGTCGAGATATTCAACGTGACCGATCGCTTCTTGCAATGTGCGGAAACCAAGGCTGGCCAAAATTTCACGTACTTCTTCCGCGATGTACTCGAAGAAAGTTTCGACAAACTCTGGCTTGCCGGTAAATTTCTTACGTAGCTCTGGATTTTGTGTTGCCACACCAACTGGACAGGTATCCAAGTGACAGACGCGCATCATTACGCAACCAGAAACCACTAGCGGCGCTGTAGCAAAACCGTATTCTTCGGCGCCAAGTAACGCTGCGATAACAACATCGCGACCCGTCTTTAGCTGACCATCTGCTTGTACAACGATGCGATCGCGCAGACCATTTAGGAGAAGCGTCTGCTGCGTTTCGGCAAGACCTAACTCCCAAGGAGCGCCAGCATGTTTCAGAGAAGTAAGTGGTGATGCGCCAGTTCCACCATCGTGACCAGAGATCAGGACAACATCAGCATGCGCCTTGCTTACTCCCGCAGCAACGGTGCCGACACCGACTTCAGCAACGAGTTTTACATGGATACGTGCATTCTTATTGGCATTCTTCAAATCATGGATCAGTTGTGCCAGATCTTCGATTGAGTAAATATCGTGATGAGGTGGTGGTGAAATCAAGCCAACACCCGGAGTTGAGTAGCGCACCTTTGCAATCCATGGATAAACCTTGTTGCCGGGCAACTGTCCGCCTTCACCGGGCTTTGCACCTTGCGCAATTTTGATTTGAATATCGTCGGCGTTAACAAGGTAGTTGCTTGTTACTCCGAAACGTCCGCTAGCAACCTGCTTAATCGCACTGCGCTTGGAATCGCCATTTTCCATTGGGGTAAAGCGCGATGGATCTTCTCCGCCTTCGCCAGTATTTGATTTGGCGCCGAGTCGGTTCATGGCGATCGCTAAAGTTTCATGAACTTCTTGTGAGACCGAGCCCCATGACATCGCACCTGTCGAGAAGCGCTTAACGATCTCAGAAATTGGTTCAACTTCATCGATAGAAATTGCTGGACGAACACCCTCATTAAATGCAAAGAGTCCGCGTAGAGTCATTAGCTCTTTGCTCTGGCCATCGACCTTGCTGGTGTAACGCTTGAAGATGTCGTAGCGCTTTGAACGAGTTGAGTGCTGCAACGCAAAGACAGTCTCTGGATTAAATAGATGTGGTTCGCCATCGCGACGCCATTGGTTTTCGCCACCGATTGGCAGGCGCTTTGAACCTGGGATCGCTCCCCCAGGTGGATATGCAATGTGGTGGCGCGCCAGAGTTTCTTCAGCAATTGTATCGAGGCTGATTCCACCAAGACGTGAAGTGGTACCAACAAAGTATTCGTCGACAACTTCCTGGGAAAGTCCGATCGCTTCGAAGACTTGTGCGCCGGTGTAAGAGGCGATCGTCGAAATACCCATCTTCGACATAACCTTGAGAACGCCTTTGCCTAAACTCTTAATAATGTTGCGAACAGCCTTTTCAGGAGTAATGCCA
>JAPLBI010000126.1 GCA_026392815.1 Actinomycetota bacterium | reverse complement strand
GATGCGGCTGAGAAAGCCCCAAAGTTCAACGCCAAGATTGATCCAGACCTGCCATGACCAACGCCGCTGAATTGCTAGAGCAAGTTAACGCTGCGCTAGCAACTGTCTCTGATCCTGAACTCCATCGCCCGCTTCCTGAACTCGGAATGGTTGAATCAGTAGAAATCACGCAAGGCGTGGCAAAACTTAAAATTCTTTTAACTATTTCGGGATGCCCCATGCAAGATAGGTTGCGCGGCGATATTACTGAAGCGGTAACTAAAGTCTCTGGTATTTCCAATGTAGAAGTTCTCTTTGGGGTCATGAATGAAGAGCAGCGCAATAATGTAAAGAAGTTATTGCGTGGCGGACGCGAAAAGTTTATTCCATTTGCGCAGCCCGAATCACTTACTCGCGTCATCGGCGTTGCATCAGGTAAAGGTGGAGTAGGAAAATCTTCACTCACCACTAATTTAGCTGTCGCTGCAGCGCGCAAAGGTTTACGTGTTGGAATTTTAGATGCAGATGTTTACGGCCATTCAATTCCAAGGCTGATGGGTTTGATGGGGCAACGTCCAACTGCTATCGACCAGATGTTTATTCCACTTGAGGCTTATGGCGTAAAAGTTGTTTCGATGGAGATGTTTAAGCCAGAGCGCGCTGATGCTGTGGCTTATCGCGGACCGCTGCTTCATAGAGTCCTTGAACAACTGCTCTCTGATGCTTACTGGGGAGATTTAGATCTGCTCTTAATTGATCTACCACCTGGAACTGGCGATTTAGCGATTTCGCTTGGTCAGTTGATTCCAACATCTGAAATTGTCGTTGTAACAACTCCACAAATTGCCGCTGCCGAAGTTGCAGAGCGCGCCGGTCGCATTGCTCACCAAATTCATCAGCGCGTAGTTGGCGTTATCGAAAATATGTCAGCATTCCCATGTCCACATTGCAGCGATGAAATCGCCTTATTTGGTGCAGGTGGCGGAGAAGAAACCGCGTCTCGTCTATGGAGGAGATAATGGAGCACCGATCGTAATTGCAGCACCAGATTCTCCAAGTGCGCAAGCTATTTATGCGATCGCTGAAAAACTAGTTGTGCGTAGCAGTTCGCTACTTGGCGTCCGACTCGGGCTTAGCACGTAACTCTTTCACCAAATCTTCAAGTTCGCTGCGCAAGAAATCACGTGTAGCAACTTCACCTAGCGTTATTCGCAGACTTGCTAGCTCTCGCGTTAAGTATTCGGTATCTGCCACTGAGCGCGCGTTCTGAGCGCGATCTTCATTTAGGGAAATTCGATCGCGGTCTGCTTGACGATTTTGCGCGAGCAAGATTAGCGGTGCAGCATAAGATGCTTGCAGCGAAAGAATTAAGGTCAGAAAGATAAATGGAAAGCCGTCAAAGCGCAGATCCCGTGGCGCTAACGCATTCCAAAAGACCCATGAGAGTACAAAGACTGTCATGTAGACCAAGAAACGAGCCGTTCCCAGAAAACGTGCAAAGCGCTCAGATAGTCGGCCAAAAACTTCTGGATCGTAATTTGGACGAATAGAACGACGTGATTCGCGCGGAGTGTCGAGACCGTTATTGCGAGGGCTAGTTGAACGTGCCATTAGCGCGCCTCCTCTTCCATCTGATTATCTAATTCAAGATCTTCTTCACTAACTTCCGAACCGGCTACATCTGAGAGATTTATCTTTGGTCCAGTTCCGCGGGTTGAGTCGCGATGTTCCAGACGCCAGTTCTCAGGCAGCAAGTGATCCAGCACGTCATCGACAGTAACTGCGCCAAGTAGACGCTCATTTGCATCTACAACAGGCACAGATAACAAGTTGTAACTAGCTAAGTATGACGAAACCTCATGCAGAGATGCGTTGGGATTTAGCCCTTGCGTATCTGTATCGACGATAGAACCGAGCAAAGTTGAAGGTGGTTCGCGTAGTAAACGCTGATAATGAACCATTCCGATGTAACGCCCAGTTGGCGTTTCTAGCGGTTGGCGACAGACAAATACTTGCGATGCCAGAGCCGGAGATACTTCACGGGCTCTGACACTTGCTAACGCATCAGCAACTGAATAATCAGCGCTCATC
>JAPLBI010000199.1 GCA_026392815.1 Actinomycetota bacterium | reverse complement strand
GCTAAAGACTGTGGTTGATTCCAAAGTGGCACCGCTACTTACCTTCACCAACTTCTTCGGTTGGAACGAAGTATGGATCGCATCTGCATGGCTTCTTCTAGCAGGATTCACTGTTTCTACTAGTGCCTCGCTGATCACGCTCCGCCGTTACCTCAAGGTCTAATCGGTACCTGCCGTGGTGAAAGAAGTTGGCCGCAAACTCATCGCGCAGAACAAGAAAGCGCGTCATGACTATTCAATTGAAGATGTCTTTGAATGCGGCATTGTCTTAACTGGCACTGAAGTTAAATCACTGCGCGCTGGGCGTGCTTCCCTAATCGATGGTTATGCAACCGTTGAAAATGGCGAACTCTGGTTAGCCGGCGTTCATATTCCGGAATACACCCAAGGAACTTGGACTAATCACGATGTGCGCCGCAAGCGAAAGCTGCTTGTGCACCTACAAGAGATTAAGAAACTTCATATAAAGATCAAAGAAGGCGGAGTAACTCTTATCCCGTTGCAGCTTTACTTCAATAACGGCAAAGCGAAGATTGAAATAGCTGTTGCCCGTGGAAAGAAAGCGCACGACAAGCGTGATTCGCTAATGGAGCGCCAAGCAAGCCGCGAAGTTGAACGCGAGATTTCTCGCCGTCGTTCTGGAAAAGACCAGTAGTAATTGTCCATTCGTATTGAAACAGATCGGTTGATCCTTCGGCCGATGCAGATAGAGGATGTTGATGATCTGCTGCAATATCAATCTAATCCCGAGATCGTTCGTTACATCCCTTGGCCACCTAGAACGATGGAGCAAGTTAACGAGGCCGCTGAGAAAACTATCGCAACTGGGAAATTTGATTTGGTCGAAGAAAATGATTACATCGTTTTAGTTTGGGCACTCAAAAGTACAGGTCAAGTAATCGGGCAATCAAATATGGGACTTGTCTCTAAAGAGAATAAATCTTCAAATATTGGATGGGTAACTCATCAAAACTTTCAACGCCAGGGTTATGCGCTAGAAGCGACTAAAGCGCTTCTTGGCTATGCATTTAAGAACTTTGATCTACATCGCGTAATTGCAGATATCGATACTCGAGTTCCTGAATCGGCGGCGCTTGCCGAAAAATTAGGCATGCGTCGTGAAGCAACTTATCTAGATGGAGAGTTCTTTAAAGGCGAATGGTGCGATATGTGGCTATATGCGATTTTAAAGAGAGAATTTTAGGCTTAGTTCTCAACACTTCCCACGCTTGATTTCTATTGATTAATGGGGAATTTCTCACTTGTCGTTGGCGTTCCGTACAATAAGAACACAACTAAATAGTGGAAATAGCTTTCCACACCCATGGGGGTGAACGGTCTCGACTTTGGTTGTTGAGGCAGGGGAAGCGGGCCGAGGAAGCCAGGATGATCTCGTTAACCAAAAACCTGTGCAAAAAATAATCGTCAGTACAACTGCCGATGATCTCACTCTTGCTGCCTAAGCAAGCTCTGTGATCCGTTAGCCCAGACTCGCCTTCGATCTGGAATCTAGCGCCGATAGAGGGCTCTTCACGGTTGTGGCGTTGCGAACGCGACCGGAGAACAGTTTCGCAAATGAGTTTGTCGAATACTTGTGTGCAAGAGATTCGGAACTGAGAAAACGATAGCCACACTACGCCCGTAGAAGCCCTGTTTTAATTCCGAAGGACCCGGGTTCGATTCCCGGCACCTCCACCATTAACTCTTAGGAGTTGTTTACTTCTGCCCTGCCGGTCCATTGGCATCGCCAGATTGCATCTTAAAGAGCGAACGCCAAGGAATGTTTCTTACAAATTCGCGCTTTAGCGCAACTGTGTTAAGTCCAAACCCAATAAACGATAGCGCTTTAACGCCTGACGGAATTTGATTAAAAACAAAAACCATCTGTACTGGCATACCGATTAGTGCAATTGCAGCAACGGATAATCTGCGTATCCACCAGATCGCTTTATTTCTCTTGGTAAATTCCCAGAAGAGTTTGCTCGTCAGTAACAGCGCAATTGGGCCAGTAAAGAGAACCAGAGCAACTAGCGCTGCAACTACAAGTGCTAAAGATTCCATTTTTACTTTACCTCTTCCCATTCGCTAGCAAGGACTGCGAGTTCAACCATATCGATCTGACTTCCGTCAGGGCGTGTAACGCGCTGACGGAGAATTCCCTCTTTGTTATAGCCGGAGCTCATTAACAACTTCTGCGAAGCATGGTTATCTAAATCAACAGCTGCTTCAATGCGGCGAAAGCCCATCGTTAGAAATCCATAGTTGGTAATCATCTTGGCAGCGATTGTGCCGATACCTTTTCCGCGCATCGGAGCGTGCATCCAGTAACCGATTTCTGCGCGGTGGTTATCTAGGCTGATTGTGTGGAGCGAGACAACGCCTGCAAATTCCTTGTCGTCTCCGACGCCAAATTCGATTATGAACGGGAACT
>JAPLBI010000063.1 GCA_026392815.1 Actinomycetota bacterium | reverse complement strand
TCTGCGCCACTTGGTCTCTGACGTCGTTGGCGAACTGCGGAAAGATATCTCTTGGTCGGAAATTTTTGAGGCGTTACTTCCAGCAGGTTCCATAAGTGGGGCGCCAAAGAGTTCAGCACTTTCTGTAATTGCAGAAAATGAAGAGATCAAACGTGGTCCTTACTGTGGTGTGCTGGGTTGGGTAGAAGGAGATCGCGCTGAACTTTCAGTTGCGATTCGCATCTTCTGGCAGGAAAACGATGGGTTTCTAAAGTTTGGAACCGGTGCTGGAATTACCTACGGAAGCGATCCGATTTTGGAATGGGAAGAGACTGAGTTAAAGGCGCAGCGGCTAATTTCGATTGCGGGAGGATCTATCAAATGAAGATCTGGCTTAACGATCAAATCTGTGATTCTCAAGTAATCGATCTTGACTCCGATGGTTGGCCGCTCGGGAACGGTGTTTTCGAAACCATCAGAACTGAAAATGGTGAGGTTTTCGAATTAGCGCGCCATATGCGCCGAGCAGCTACCGCTGCCAGAAATTTCGAAATTAAGTTACCTGGCGAGGATCAGATCAGAGATGCAATCGCGGCGCTGCTTACTGCAGAACCTCACCAACTAGGCCGATTGAGATTGCTATTCTCAAAAGAATGGTTTGTCGCTGTACATCAAAGTTATGTTGAGATTTCTGAGCCAGTGAAGCTAACGGTAATTGATGAAAGCAGATTGGTTGACCCAATCGCATTTAAAACCTTTCCATATAGCCACCGAACCGGTTTGCTGCAGTTAGCGCAGCGAGACGGTTTTGACGAGATCATCTGCGTCAATGAATCGGGTGAGATAACCGAAGGTGCGGTCTCAAATTTTCTCTTCCTAATTGATGGGCAGTGGGTTACGACCCCGCTAAGTGCGGGCGTTTTACCTGGAGTGCAACGCGCCATAACCATCGAAAGATGTGGGGTTACTGTCCAATCATTGACGCGTCGCGACATAGAACGCGTGGATTCTGCAATTGTTATTTCAAGTCTAAAAATTGGTCTAGCCGTTACATCAATCGATAATCGCGATCTCATTTTTGATGGCCAATGTCGCTCATTCCTAGATGAAATTCGCGCCCAGACGCATTCTCATTCGGTAGGCTAGGAACATGTCCCAGCTCTCGATCACCGTAGATGGTCGCGCCGTAAGCGTTGCAGATGACCAACGCCCGACCAATCTCTTCGCCGAAAGCAAAGAGATCGTCGTCTGCAAAATAAATGGTGAGCTCAAAGATCTTTGGACTGATCTCAAGGATGGTGATGTTGTCGAGGGAGTTTCAATCTCCTCGCCTGAAGGTTTATCAGTTCTGCGCCACTCAACAGCGCACGTAATGGCGCAAGCGGTACAACAAGTTTTTGCACAAACTCGACTCGGTATCGGTCCACCAATCACTGATGGTTTTTATTACGACTTCGATCCAGAGCGTCCGTTTAATCCAGAAGATTTAGAGAAGATTGAAAGCGCGATGCGCAAGATCGTAAAAGAAGGCCAACGTTTTCGTCGTCGCGTTACAAACGAAGCAGATGCTCTTAAAGAGTTGGCGAACGAGCCATATAAATGCGAGTTAATTGGAATTAAATCTGGAGTCGGAGAGGAGGCCAGCGTTGAGGTTGGGGGAGCAGAGCTCACTATCTATGACAATTTAGGGCGCGATGGACAACCCGTCTGGTCTGATCTTTGTCGTGGTCCGCATCTTCCATCAACTAAACAAATTCCTGCATTTAAATTGATGCGTAGCGCCGCCGCATATTGGCGTGGTTCTGAGAAGAATCCAATGCTGCAACGAATCTACGGAACTGCTTGGCCATCGCCAGAAGATGAAAAGCGCGATCATCGTCGCCTTGGTACCGAACTCGATCTATTCTCGTTTCCTGAGGAGATTGGATCAGGTCTTGCGGTCTTTCATCCCAAGGGCGGCATTGTTCGTCGCGCAATGGAAGATTATTCACGCAAGCGCCATGAAGATGAAGGTTACGAATTCGTTTACTCACCACATCTAACTAAGGCTGCGCTCTTCGAAAAGTCTGGCCACTTGCAGTGGTACTCAGAAGGTATGTATCCACCGATGGTTATGGATGAAGAGCTACACGCTGACGGAACTATCAAGCGCGCTGGTCAGCAGTACTACATGAAGCCGATGAACTGCCCTTTCCATAATTTGATCTTTGCATCACGCGGACGTTCGTATCGCGAACTTCCACTTCGCCTCTTTGAATTTGGAACTGTCTATCGCTATGAAAAATCCGGCGTAATTCATGGACTCACTCGTGCGCGCGGCTTTACCCAAGATGATGCCCACATTTACTGCACAAAAGAACAGATGGTGGGTGAGCTAGATTCGCTCTTAACATTCGTACTTAACTTGTTGCGCGATTACGGTCTCGAAGATTTCTATCTCGAACTTTCTACTCGTAATCCTGAAAAATCTGTCGGAGAAGATAGCGATTGGGCAGAGGCAACTGAAGCGCTACGCAAGGCTGCGTTAGCCCAAAAACTAGAACTTGTTCTTGATGAAGGTGGCGCTGCGTTCTACGGGCCAAAGATTTCAGTACAAGCCAAAGATGCAATCGGACGTACTTGGCAGATGTCTACTATCCAAGTTGATTTCCAGTTGCCTCAACGCTTTGAACTTGAATATTCCGCAACCGATGGAACTCGTCAGCGCCCAGTGATGATTCA
>JAPLBI010000083.1 GCA_026392815.1 Actinomycetota bacterium | reverse complement strand
GCGCATTCTTTGATGTAACAGGTGCTTGGCGCAGAGTTTCGGTAATCGTTGCAAATTCAGAAGATGGGAAGACATATAAACAACGCTCTTGTCCTTTGGTAATTACCAATCCAGCAGAGAGCTCTTCGCGAAATTTTGCGGGAAGTATTAAGCGGCCCTTTTCATCAAGGCGTGGCTCGTGGGTACCGAGAAACATCTTCGCGAACCCCCTTCCCCGAGGACTGCCGGTAAGCGGCAATTCCCGCTTAATCCCCCACTTTACTCCACTTTCCTCCTTTTTCAACCACCCTCCGCCACCTATCCCCCAGCACCTCCCCACGCCTCCCCACCCGATTTTGGGCAGCAAAAAAGCCCCCGCGTGAGCGAGGGCTCGGTAGGTCAGATTTAGCAGCGGTTAGCCGTTATTGCGCTGATCCCAACGATCTTCAAAGCCTTGGGTGAAGCCCTTTCCAAAGCCTTTACCGCGTGGGCGCTTGGCAAAGGAACCCTGGCGAGCGCCGTTAGCCGCAGCCGAGATCGCATTGGCCAAGACGATTACGCCTACGAGGGCGAAGATAAAGCCGACGACGCCGACGACGGTGACCTGTGCGATTAGACCGGCGAAGAGAGTGGCGATTCCTACGATGAGAGCAACAACGCCAATTGCAGCGCCTGGGCCGCGACGGCGAGTACCTGAGAGCGTTGAGACGAGAGCTGGGTCATCAGCTGATAGCGCCTGCTCCATCTCGGCTAGCAAGCGTAATTCGCGATCGGAAAGTGCCATATGCCCACAATAGAACAACTTTTATCTAGGTGCTAGTCGGTCTACCGAGTAGCCATAGGGATTGCTAGTCGGTCTCTTCCTCATCAGATTCAGCCTTAATCAGGCGCCCCGGACGTACGCTGCCCCGTCCAAAGCGCGCCTTTGCACGATCAATTGCCCCTTCAGCATCGCGCCAACCCTTTTCACGCGCACCCAAGACCAACTGTTCTGGTGAATCATCCTGCAAGTTTTCCAATGAGACGCCAACTAAGCGAAGCCGGGCGCGATCGATCTTTAACGCCAAGTAAAGCGCCTTAACAACTTCGTAAACCTCGTGGGTGCTATCGATTGCAAGTGGCAGGGTCTTTGAGCGATTGATCGTTGAGAAATCTGCAAAGCGCACCTTGATCGAAATTGTCTTTGCAAATAAGCCTTTCTCGCGAAGTCGCGCCGTTGCTTTCTCGGTCATACGTAGAAACTCTTGCAAGATCTCAATTGGATTATCTAGGTCGGTCGAAAAAGTTTCGGCAGCGGAAATAGATTTATCTGGTTCTTCAGGTGTGACATCACGATAGTCGCGCCCCCACGCAAGTTCATAAAGCGAAGCACCTGCTGCATCACCAAGTGCGCGAATCAAAGTACTGCGCGAAGTATTGGCGATATCGGCCACGGTGTGAAGGCCAAGTCTTTCCAACTGTTCAGCAGTCTTTGGCCCGACCCCCCAGATTGCACCGACGGGTAGCGGATGTAGAAAAGTTAAGATGCGATCTGTTGTTATTTCGAGCATGCCATTTGGCTTGCAGTGTTGTGAGGCTAACTTTGCAATAAATTTTGAAGGTGCGATACCAACTGAACATGTAATGCCTTCCTCTTTCTCAACTCGGGCGCGGATAGCGGTTGCAATTTCGCGGCCTGTACCCAGTAATTTGCGGGCACCTGTTACATCTAAGAAAGCTTCATCTAGTGAGATTGGTTCGACTAGCGGAGTAAATGATTCAAAGATCTTCATTACTCGCTCGGAGATTTCAGAGTAGCGATGGTGATCTGGTGCGATAAAGATTGCGTTTGGTGCCATACGTTGCGCCCGGCCTACTGGCATTGCTGCACGGATTCCGAATTTACGTGCGGCGTAGTTTGCAGATAGAACAACGCCACGCGCACCTGCGCCAACAACAACTGCCTTGCCGCGAAGTTCTGGGTGATCGAGTTCGGCGACAGATGCGTAGAAGGCATCCATATCCACATGCAAGATCGTGGCCTCTTGTGGCTTTTCTTGGCTCATATCGCTCTCTCGATTAATTTGCGCGACCACTTTTCATAAGCCTGGCGTAGGTCCCAGGCACCGCTAGCGTTGATCGAGATACCGCGTTCGCCGGTGCGTCTAGTTTTGCCACGGACTAACAATAAGGATGTTGAGTAGAGAGTGGAAGCAAAACCCTCTTGCGCATCAGAGAAGAATGTTGAATCAGTGCAACCATAACCATCATCGAGAGTTAAGAAGATAACGCGCCGCCCAGAGCGCACTGGTGGGGTCTGCATCGCCACCTTTACTCCTGCAACCAAGATATCGCTCTGTGATCGAAGTGTTAGTAGATCCGATGATTTAACTGCGCCTATGGCATTTAGAAATGGCGCATAGAACTCGAGCATATGGTGGGTGATATCCATTCCTAAGCGCTCAACTTCGTTACGTACTTTTTCGGAAGCGCCCATCGCAGGTAAACCACTGGTGGCAAGTGCAGGTGGGGCAAAGCCAAAGACCATCTGTGAGCCTGAAATATTTGAGGCAGGTGAACGAGTTAGATCAGATAAATGCAGAAGTAGATCGCGATGATTTAGGGCGCCATCACTAAGTGAATGCACTCGATCGAAAGCGCCAGTCATGATCAAGGTTTCGATAATTGGATGTGATGCACCTGATCTGCGATAGAAATCTGCTAAATCGATGTAAGGGCGGCCTGCGATTATTGAATCGATCTCCCCCGCGCTAATGCCGCCAACTGTAGAAAGTGCGATGCGTACGCTGTAAGCGCCTTCGTTACTTTTCTCAACTGTGTAGTTTGCATTTGAAAAATTGATATCAAGCGGTGCCAGCCCAACGCCTAACTGACGCGCTTCATCAACCATCAAACGCTTTGGGTACATTCCGGGGTCGTGGGTAAGAACGCCGGCGATAAATGCTGCTGGGTGGTGGGTCTTTAAATATGCAGATTGATAAGTAGGAAGTGCGAAAGCTGCGGCATGTGCTTTACAGAAACCAAAGGATGCAAAGGCGCGCAAGACATCCCAGATTTCAGTAATAGTTGTTAACTCGTAACCGCGCGTTGTGGCTGCAGGAAAGAACCAATCACAGACTTCTTGTTGGCCTTCCTTACTGCCTAGAGCGCGTCGTTTTTCATCGGCGGCAGCCAGAGATATGCCGGTCATAGTCGCGATAATTGAGATCACTTGTTCGTGAAATACAACCACGCCTTCAGTTTCAGCCAAAATCTCGTAGAGATCAGGGTGAATTATCTGCGCCGAAGTAAAGCCATGGCGCGCACTTAAGAAGGGGCGGATCATGTCGCTCTTTACTGGGCCAGGGCGAAAGAGCGAGATATCGATAACGAGATCGTTAAAAGTTTTCGGAGTTAACTTTCCGACTAGCTCGCGTTGGCCTGGGCTTTCGACTTGAAAGATACCTAAGGTGCGCGTTGATTGGATTAACTCGTAAGTTTCTGTGTTATCTAGCGGCACGGCGTCAATATCAATTTCGGCTTCATCAACTCGTTTTATTTCTGCAACTGCGTGAGCGATAGTTGATTGCATTCGCACGCCCAAGATGTCGAGTTTTAATAAACCGATTTCTTCAACGTCATCTTTATCGAATTCGACCATCGGATAACCGCCGGCGTTAAATTGAACTGGCGCGCGATCGAGAAGACCCGCATCAGAGAGAACAACGGCGCATGGGTGCATCGCTAAATGGCGCGGCAAGCCATCAAGGCGCTGGGCAAGTGAGATCGCCATCGCGGTAAGGGGCGCCGATAAATTAAGTGAGCGAAGCTCGGGAAGTGATTTAAGAGTTGCTTCGATATTACGGGCGCGCACATGCGGCAGAGATTTAGCGATTAGATCGATCTCCATCGGTGAGATACCAAGTGCGGCGCCGGTATCGCGGATCGCATTTCGGGCGCGATAAGTGTCGACCATGGCAACTGTTGCACATCGCGATAGCGCGCCTGGCGCGCGCCAATCGGTGTCGCCATAGCGTTTAAAGACCATGTCGTAAATTTCTAGGCGTCGTGCGGATTCAACATCAATATCTATGTCGGGCAGTGCGCGACGTAGCGGTGAGCAGAAGCGTTCCATCAAAAGGCCATGGCGCATTGGGTCTACGCCAGAGATGCCAAGTAAGTGACAGATCAAAGAGCCGGCGCCGCTGCCGCGAGCTGCAACGCGGATATTGTTTTGGCGCGCCATATCGGTGATATCGGCAACGGTTAAGAAATATGACTCGTAACCAAGGGTTGCAACTGTTGCGAGTTCGTCATCTAAACGAGTGCGCGCTTTAGCAATAAGCGTTGAATCGTTGTAGCGCCAATTGATTCCGGATTCGCAGCGACTGCGCAACAAAGTGCGCATCTGATTGGCCGAATCTGCCCCAACCACATGGGGTTCAGGGAGATGGATCGCCCCTAAACCAAGATCGCGTTGTGGCGATAACAACGCGCGTTCGGCCCATTGTCGCGTTGTATTTAAAAGCGCGCGCGGTGTTCGTTCTCCTGCAGCGCGCGCTATTTCGGCGGCGAGTGAAACCATTTGTTCATTAGATTTTAAATAACCTTCAGCGTTACGTCTTTCTAGGTGGCGTTGATGTAATGGAACTAACTGGCGCGCACAATCGAGGATGTCGGCAACTGGCCCATCGGCAGCATCGCGCATCCGCACTGCATTGGTGATAACTGCATCGATATCGTGGTCGCGGGCAAAGATTAAAGAGCGCGCGGCATGAGTAGTTGAGAACGGGCCTTTGCCAGCGACTAGATGTGAAACGCAATCAATTGCTTGATCGCCAAAGAAGGGGCGGGTCTTATTAAATAGCTCGTAGGCGATATCGCTGCGATGTAAGACCAGCGCCTGACTTAAAGGCGATTCGGGGCCGTGCAGTAAATGTAACTGGGTTGAGTATTCGCTAAAGCGTTGTAGTAGTTCGAGGGTAATGATTGGCTTGCGATCAACGGCGTTCATGGATAGGCCGGTCATGAAACGAACAAGTGCCCGCCATCCCCCATCGCCATGTGCCAAGACTGTTACACGCGGCAGATCTTTCGCTAAGGGGTTTTTATTGTTCGGATCGTTTAACAAATCGATAGCTAAATTAACTCCGATAATCGGTGCAATTCCGTACTGCAGACAGGCGCGGGCAAAGCGAATGGATCCTGATAAACCATCGCGATCGGTAAGTGCGAGCGCCGGTGATTCAAATTCGGCGGCGCGTTGCACCAGATCTTGCGGCTGCGTTGTTCCGTATTTAAGCGAGAAGGCACTTGATGTACGTAGATGGATAAAACTCATACTTGTCTCATACTTGTTTAACGATCCACGAACCTGTTATCTCGTCGCGTTCTAATTCGAAGGTATTAAGCGATCCAATAGGTGCAGCCTCAACTC
>JAPLBI010000059.1 GCA_026392815.1 Actinomycetota bacterium | reverse complement strand
GCCGCCCGCGATGGCATCGACTGGAAAGATCTGGCTCACTCACAGATTGAGCTCTTCAAGTCGGATATGGTCGCACTGCATGTGATTCCACCAGCTCATTACATCGGAGCAGTTGAAGCGATTCCTGAAGTAATAAGCGCAATTAAGACGCTCCAAGAAGAGGGTACGGTCTATAAGGTGGACCAAGATCTCTACTTCGAAGTTAGAAGTGATGCCGACTTTGGCCGACGTTCGAATTTATCTCAACCAGAGATGCTCGAGATATTCGCGCAACGTGGGGGAGATCCCTTAAAGCCTGGAAAGAAAGATCCACTTGATGCCCTTCTATGGCTCGCTCAACGCCCCAATGAACCGGGCTGGGAAAGCGAATATGGTGCTGGTCGTCCAGGATGGCATATCGAATGCTGTGCAATAGCGCTCAATTATTTAGATATTGCAGAAGGCGATGCAACCTCGATAGATATCCAAGGTGGCGGAAGCGATTTGATTTTTCCACATCATGAAATGTCTGCTGCGCAGTCGAAGATGATCAACGGACGCGAGTTTGCAACGCATTATGTTCACGCGGGAATGATCGGACTCGATGGCGAAAAGATGAGTAAATCTAAGGGAAACCTTGTTCTGGTCTCTAATTTGCTCAAAGAAGGTCGTGATGCGATGGCGATTCGCCTGGCTTTGTTAAGCCATCACTATCGCAGCGACCATATGTGGACGGATACAGATCTAGTTAACGCTGAGGAGTTTATGGAGCAACTACGTATTGCGCTCTCGCGTATGGAAGTTGCACCAACAGAAGCCACTATCAATGAAATTATTGCTGCGCTCTCAAATGATCTCGATACTCCACGGGCTATCAAGGCTCTGCGAAACTGGCTGGCAGATACTAACGCTGGAAAAATTGGCGGAAGCCCGGGAGAGCTATCGCGCGCGATTGATACCTTGCTCGGTATCGCTTTCTAACTGCCTTCTTGTCGTCTTAAGAATTTCTCTAGTTCACGGGCAATTTCATCGCCAGAGACATCAGAGAAGGCGGCGCTATCTTTACTCTCTTCCAACGCTTTAACGTAATCTCCGATCTCACTATCTTCCTGCGTTAACTCATCAACTTCCTTCTCCCATTCTTGGGCGTGATCATTTAACTCACCCAATGGGAATTCGATCTCTAAAAAATCCTCTAAAGCGTTTATCAACGCGAGAGTTGCCTTCGGAGATGGTGAGCTACTCGCATAGTGAGGAACGGCTGCCCAGAGTGAAATCGCATCGATTCCACGTCGCAGACATGCATCTTGGATGACACCAAGAATTCCGGTTGGTCCCTCATAACGGCTTACTTCTATTCCTAAACGCTTGGCAATGTCAGGGTGGGCACCTGATCCCGTAACAGTTATTGGGCGACTATGTGGCGCATCAGCGAGCATTGAACCTAAGGTAATAATCGTTGATACTTCTAAATCATCGGCGAGATCTAATAGTTGATGGGTAAATGTGCGCCATTTCATCGAAGGTTCAACGCCACGAACAATTACAAAGTCGTTTGCAAACTGTGGTGTAGAAAGTCCCAGTTGCCGCTTCAGCAGCATCGTTCCAACCAGAGAAAGCGATAACCATGATTGGTGAGCGCAGCGCAGGTATCTTATGAATCTCCACATTGATCACCTTACGGTAACCTCTGCCAAGTGACGAGCCCTAATCGCCAGAGACCCGCGGGATTACTCCGCCAAGCCCTGGCATCGCGCACGGTAATCGCCGATGGGGCGATGGGCACGATGTTGCAAGAGGCCGATCCAACGCTTGAGGATTTCCAAGGCCATGAAGGTTGCAATGAGATTCTTAACGTTTCGCGGCCAGATGTTGTTCGCGAAGTTCACGATAAGTATTTGGCGGTCGGCGTTGATGCAATTGAAACCAATACCTTCGGCGCGAATTGGGCAAATTTAGCCGAATACGGAATTGAAGATCGAATTTACGAACTGGCGTTTGCCGGTGGCAAAATCGCTCGCGAGGCAGCAGATGCCGCGAGCACGAAAGAGAAGCCACGTTTCGTACTTGGCTCACTTGGACCCGGAACGAAGTTGCCTTCGCTCGGACACACGACATATCAAAAGCTTAAAGAAGCTTATTACACAGCCGCAAAAGGTCTTCTTGATGCAAAATCAGATGCGCTCTTAGTTGAAACGACTCAAGATTTGTTGCAGGCCAAAGCCGCCGTAAATGGTTGTCGCCAAGCGATAGAGGAAGTCGATTTCGATGTAGTACTGATTGCACAGGTAACTGTTGAAACAACTGGAACGATGTTGCTGGGCTCCGAGATTGGCGCAGCGCTAAATGCGTTAGAGCCGCTAGAGATTGATCTAATTGGGCTTAACTGTGCGACAGGTCCTGCAGAAATGTCTGAGCACCTGCGTTACCTATCAAAGTTTGCAAACTGTGCCATTTCAGTAATGCCAAATGCTGGCCTGCCAATACTCGGTGCAAAAGGCGCTGAATATCCACTTGGGCCTAAAGAGTTAGCCGATGCCCTCGAAACATTTGTGGGCGATTATGGCATCGGCCTAATTGGTGGATGCTGTGGAACTACACCGGAACACCTTGCGGCAGTTGTCGAGAAAATGTCGAGCAAGCCATTTAAAGATCGCGGAGCGGCGCTCGATCCGGGTGCTTCATCGCTTTACCAATACGTTCCATTTCGCCAAGACAATACTTATCTAGCGATCGGTGAGAAGACCAACGCCAATGGTTCTCGCGCTTTTCGTGATGCACTTGTTGCCGAAGATTGGGAGAAGTGCGTAGAAATCGCCCGCGATCAGATCCGCGACGGAGCGCATATGCTCGATCTTTCAGTGGATTACGTCGGTCGCGATGGCGCTAAAGATATGTACGAAATCGCATCACGTTTTGCTACCGCGTCAACTTTGCCGATTGTTCTTGATTCGACCGAACCTAATGTGATCAAAGCAGGGCTCGAAGCGCTCGGTGGTCGCTGCGTTATAAACTCAGTTAACTACGAAGATGGTGACGGTTCTACATCTCGCTTCGCGCGAATAATGCCCTTGGTTAAAGAACATGGCGCATCAGTTGTTGCACTGACTATCGATGAAGAAGGTCAAGCCCGTACAGCAGAATGGAAGTTGCGCGTTGCGCGTCGACTGATTGAAGATCTAACTACCAATTGGCAGATGAAGACTGGCGACATCTTGATCGATGCCCTGACATTTCCTATCGCCACCGGCCAAGAGGAAACTCGCCGCGACGGTATCGAAACGCTAGAGGCGATTCGCCAGCTCAAGGCTGAATATCCAGATGTTCAAACAACTCTTGGCGTATCAAATGTTTCATTTGGTCTGAACCCCGCAGCGCGCGTTGTTCTCAACTCGGTTTTTTTACATGAGTGTGTAGCAGCAGGGCTTGACTCAGCGATCGTTCATCCTTCAAAGATCACACCTCTATCACGCATTGAAGAGCGACAAAAGGAAGTAGCCCTCGATTTAGTTTATGACCGCCGCAAGTACGACGGTGAGACATGTATCTATGACCCGCTAACTGAATTTCTACAACTCTTTGAAGGCGTTGAACTAGCGGCTTCTCGAAATGTTCGAGCCTCAGAATTAGCCGCTTTGCCGCTGACTGAACGTTTGCAGCGTCGCATTATCGATGGTGAAAAAGTTGGCTTAAGCGATGATCTTGATACTGCGATGGTTGAGGGCATCAATCCGCTTACGATCATTAACGATTACCTACTTGAAGGTATGAAGGTAGTAGGCGAACTCTTCGGTAAAGGCGAGATGCAACTTCCCTTCGTACTTCAGAGCGCTGAAGTTATGAAGACGGCAGTTGCTTATCTTGAGCCGCATATGGAGAAGACCGATGACGAAGGTCGCGGCACAATGCTGCTGGCTACCGTCAAGGGCGATGTTCACGATATCGGCAAGAACCTGGTAGATATCATCTTGAGTAACAATGGATATACCGTCGTAAATATTGGAATTAAGCAGACAATCAATCAGATTATTGATGCTGCGCAAGAATCTAACGTCGATGCCATTGGTATGAGCGGGTTGCTTGTTAAGTCAACGGTGATCATGAAAGAGAACCTCGAAGAGTTAACTAATCGTGGGCTTGCTGAAAAGTGGCCGGTTGTACTTGGGGGAGCAGCCTTGACTCGCGCCTTCGTAGAACAAGATCTGGCTGGAATGTTTCCTGGAGAAGTTCGTTATGCCCGAGATGCATTTGAGGGACTTCGCTTGATGGATTCGATTATGGCAGTTAAGCGCGGAGTTCCAGGGGCTACCTTGCCGGCGCTAAGAGAACGCAAAGTTCCGCTACGTCCTAAGAAAGATGAAGATTTAGTAATTGATACCAAGCGAAGCGATGTCGCGATCGATATCGATATTCCGGCCGCTCCATTTTTTGGTTCTCGAATCATTAAGGGCGTTCCTTTAGCGGATTATGTTGAAATGCTTGATGAACGAGCTTTGTTCGTTGGTCAGTGGGGCTTAAAGGGTGCCCGCGGTGAATATGAAACGATGGTTGAAAATGAAGGGCGTCCTCGTCTTCGCGCACTTCTAAATCAGGTTCAATCTAAAGGTTGGTTAAATGCCGCCGTTGTTTACGGCTACTTCCCATGTGTTAGCGATGGCAATGATCTAGTTATCTTGCATCACGAAGGCCCTGATAAAGGAAAAGAACGCACCCGCTTCTCGTTCCCACGTCAATCACGCGATCGCAGACTCTGTTTGAGTGACTTTTTCGCCGATAAAGATTCAGGTAAGACCGATGTTGTCGCATTTCACGTGGTCACGATGGGTAGCGAGATCAGTAAAGCGGCAAATGAACTCTTTGCTGCGAACAACTACCGCGAGTATTTAGAGCTACACGGCTTATCAGTTCAGTTAACAGAAGCGCTAGCTGAGCATTGGCACGCACGAATTCGCGAAGAATTCCATGTCCGCGGAGATGATGCACCAGATCTGCAAGGAATTTTGGATCAGGGTTACCGCGGATCTAGATACTCATTCGGTTATCCAGCCTGTCCAAACATCGAACAACAAGTTGAGCTATGCGAGTTGCTAGAACCAGGACGCATTGGCGTAGAGCTCTCTGAAGAGTTCCAGTTACATCCTGAACAAAGTACATCTGCGATTATCGTTCATCATCCTGAGGCGAAATACTTCAACGCAAATTGAGTTTCCAAGCAATCTTCTTTGATATGGACGGACTCTTTCTAGATTCCGAGCCACAGTGGCATGAAGCCGAGACGCTAATGATGCGTGAAAATGGTTATGACTGGAAGCCGGAAGATCAGCTGCACTGCCTCGGCGGACCACTTCGTCGTGTCGCGGAATATATGTCTAATTGTCTTGAGGGACGTAAATCGCCAACAGAGTTAGAGGTGATGATCATCGCCGAGATGACCGATCGTCTCTCTAAAAAAGTCCCACTGATGCCAGGTGCGCTAGCAATATCTAAAGCGATACACGGTTCGGGTACGAAACAAGGTTTAGTTTCAGCTAGTCCACGCCCGATCGTAGATGGAGTTCTTCGCGGCATGAGCGAGAAGTACTTTGATGTAACGGTAGGTGCTGGTGATATCGAACGAACTAAACCTTTTCCTGATCCTTATCTGCATGCAGCAAAACTTCTTAGCGTTGATATCGAGCAATCGCTTATCTTTGAAGATTCACCAACTGGCATAACGGCGGCTGTCGCAAGTGGAGCGTTTGTCGTTGCGATCCCACACTATGTAGAAATTCAGGAGCAGCCCCGCTTAAAAGTCATCGCCTCATTTGAGGATATAACTTTTGCAGATTTAGAGAAGTGGTCAGAAGTTAACCAACGTGAGCTGGGCAGATAGCCTTAAAGAAGCACCAATCGCATAATTTGGTTGGACGTGGTCGGAACTCATTTCGCTCAATAGCGCGCAAGATATCGGCGGCGACGTCAAAGAGTGTTTGTTCGGTCTTAATTAAATCTTTCTCAGTGGGCGTACTTTTGATCAATCGGGTATCGCCCATATAAATCAGCTGCAACAACTTTGGAATTACGCCGTGGTTCTTCCAATATAGAAGGGCATATACGCGCAGTTGAAAGAAGGCCTTATCTTCCCAACCTGGTTTGGGAGATTTACCAGTTTTATAGTCGACGATTCGTACCTCACCAGTTGGTGCAACATCTAAACGATCTACAGAGCCGTGAAGATAAAGTTCGGGGGAGAGATCCATCTCGAGATGAAGCTCTCGGTAAGTTGGTTCAAAGAGAGTTGGATTCTCCAAAGTAAAGTAATTGCCCAACAGCTCTTCGGCTCTCTTAAACCATGCTCCGGAATCTAAAACCAGTTCTTTAATGGCGGGCTTAGCTTCGATCTGTGCCTGCCATTTCTCTGGCAACATCTGTGCAGCGTTGGAGACGGTGCGATCGGATGCAGGAACTTCAAAGAGATCTTCCAGAACGGTATGAATTAAAGTTCCGCGTTCGGCATCAATACTCGGTGGCTCTGGCAGTAGGTCAATCGTGCGATATTTATAGAGCTGTGGACAATTGTTAAAGTCGCTGATGCGGCTGGGCGAAAGTCTCAATTGGCTCATAATGAAGGAAGATACCCGTTCACCCGAGCTTTGCGCCTAAGATGCTCCCGTGTCTAGCCATATTGAGAGCAACGCCGATCTAGAAGCCAATCGCGGACGTTTTGTCGCTGGCGATCGAGTTCAACTGACCGATCAAAAAGGAAAGATTTACAGCATCACCATAACTCCAGGTAAGGAGTGGCACACCCATAAAGGTTGGATCATTCACGATGATTTGATCGGACTTCCGGAAGGTTCAGTTGTCAGCACAAGCGCTGGTTTGAAGTTCACCGCTTTCATTCCTCTGCTCACTGATTACGTTCTATCTATGCCTCGCGGCGCGACGATTGTTTATCCTAAAGATTCCGCGCTAATTGTGGGCTTTGCAGATATTTTTCCGGGTGCGCGAGTACTTGAAGCAGGTGTGGGAAGCGGTGCGCTGACGCTCTCGCTTTTACGCGCAGTTGGCCCATCGGGTTCTGTGCACTCTGTCGAACGTCGCGAAGAGTTTGCCGCGAACGCAACATCCAATATTGAAAATTACTTTGGCGGTCGACCTGCAAACTGGTCACTTGCAATCGGTTCAGTCCAAGAACAAGAGTTCGACCACGAGTTTGATCGCGTGATACTAGACATGCTTGCTCCTTGGGAGTGCGTCGAGATGGCAGCGAAAGTTTTGCGCCCTGGGGGAGTCTTTATGGCTTATGTCGCAACCACCACGCAGCTATCGGCCACAGCGGAGGCGCTAAAAGATGATGGCCACTTCACTGAGCCGGAAAGTTTTGAGAGCATGGTTCGTGGTTGGCACCATGAAGGTTTAGCAGTTCGTCCGCAGCAGAGAATGATCGGTCACACCGGATTCTTGATCTTCTCTCGCCGCATGGCTCCAGGCGTTGAGGTCCTGGCTCGACGTCGTCGTCCTGCGAAGGGGTCTTACGGTGTCGCGGAAGACTGAGCGTTTAGTAAATTTAACAATCGCGCTCCTGGCAACGAAGAGATATATAACGAAAACTGAAATCTTTCGCACCGTTGATGGATATGAAGGCACTGCGGATAGCAAAGAGCGGATGTTTGAGCGCGATAAAGATGATCTTCGAAATCTCGGAATTGAAATTGAAGTTGGCTCGTTTGATCCACTATTTGAAGATGAGGCTGGCTATCGAATCAAGCCAGATAGTTACCAATTCCAATTAGGTGAAGTTACTAGCCAGGAGATCTCACTTCTTTCTCTAGCCGCAGAAGCATGGCGGGGAGCGGCGCTAGATGGATCTGCACTTACTGCGCTAAGAAAATTGCACGCTATCGGCATCGAGTCAGATATCGAATCAATTCCTGATCTCTCACCGCATGCAAATATTCGAGATAAGAATTTACAAGTTGCGATCAGTGCTATTACATCTCGACAGAAGATCTCCTTTAAATACCTAAGTGAAGAGCTAACCGAACAGGAACGGAAAATCGCTCCTTATGCGGTCACTTCTCGCTATGGCCATTGGTATCTATATGGCCTAGATCTGGAGAAGTTAGGAGTTAGAAGTTTCCGACTCGATCGCATTTCAGGTGATATCGCATCTGAAGGCAAGTCAGGATCTTTCGAGGTGGAAAAAAGTTTTGATCTATCCAGCCAAGGCAGTAATGCAGATGAGATTCGTACAGCGGCGATCTTTTTGCGAGCCGGTAGAGCGTTAGCGCTACGTTCGAGATCGAAGAGCGCATCCGCCAAGAGTTCAATTGCTGGCTGGGATTTAGTCGAATTGAGCTATCGAGATCAAGAGAGATTTATTGAAGAAGTCCTCTGGTACGCAGATGATGCAATCGTCCTCGAACCGGGTGATGTTAGGGCTGAAATTATCGAGAGGTTGGAACTCGGGGTGAAGCGCTATGGCTAAGCAACCATCCTCACCGATCGCTAAAACCGCTCGTTTATTGGATTTAGTTCCTTATATAACTACCCATCAGGGAATATCAGTTAAGGATCTGGCGAAAGAGTTCTCCGTTTCAACAGAAGAGTTGCTTGATGATTTGAATACCCTTTGGATGTGCGGGCTCCCT
>JAPLBI010000148.1 GCA_026392815.1 Actinomycetota bacterium | reverse complement strand
TGAAGATGCTTACGTATTGATCGTTAACTCAAAGATTTCAAATATCAAGGATCTCGTACCGGTTCTTGAAAAGGTTATGCAATCAGGTAAGCCACTTGCAATCATCGCTGAAGATGTTGAAGGCGAAGCGCTTGCTACTTTGGTTGTAAACAAGATTCGCGGAATCTTCCGTGCAGCAGCAGTTAAGGCACCTGGCTTTGGAGATCGTCGCAAGGCGATGTTGCAAGATATTGCAATCCTTACAGGAGCCACAGTTATCTCTGAAGAAGTTGGCTTAAAGCTCGAAACAGCTGGCCTAGAACTTCTTGGTCGCGCTCGCAAGGTTGTTATCAGCAAGGAAGAGACGACCATTGTTGAAGGTGGCGGAGATGACGCACAGATCAAGGGCCGCGTTGCTCAGATCCGTTCTGAAATCGAGAAGTCTGATTCAGATTACGACCNTTGCAAGAACGTCTTGCCAAGCTCGCAGGTGGCGTTGCTGTAATCAAGGCAGGCGCTGCAACTGAGGTAGAACTCAAAGAGCGCAAGCACCGCATCGAAGATGCAGTACGTAACGCAAAGGCTGCAGTTGAAGAAGGCATCGTCGCCGGTGGTGGCGTCGCACTCTTGCAGGCTGCAACACAAGCATTTAAGAAGTTAAAGCTGGAAGGCGAAGAAGCTGTTGGCGCAAAGATCGTAGAACTTTCGATCGAAGCTCCACTAAAGCAGATCGCAATCAACGCAGGTCTTGAAGGCGGAGTCGTTGTAGAGAAGGTACGTCACCTCGAAGTAGGTTTCGGACTTAACGCTGCAACTGGCGAATACGTCGACATGATCAAATCTGGAATCATTGATCCTGCAAAGGTAACTCGCTCTGCGTTGCAGAACGCGGCATCAATCGCTGCGCTCTTCATCACAACGGAGGCGGTAATCACCGATAAGCCAGAGAACAAGCCAGCTGCCCCAATGGGTGGCGACGGCGGCGGAATGGATTTCTAAGCTAAATGAAAAAAGGGTTCGACGCTCAAGAGTTAGCAAGAAGTGCTGCACTTGGCGATGCCGAAAAGCCATCGCAAGTCGGTAACTTCATCTCTGTCGAATTCGATGACGAAGATCGCGTTGCAAGTTATTTATTCGACGCAGATATTCAGGGTTATAAAGGTTGGCGCTGGTGCGTCACTGTTGCAAAGGTAGATGCATCAGCGCAACCAACCGTTTGTGATGTAGTTGTTCTTCCCGGTCCAGATTCACTTATGGCACCAGAATGGATTGAATATAAAGATCGCATCTTGCCTGAAGATATTCAGCCAGGTGTAATTGTGCCAAGCGTTCTAGATGACACTCGTTTAGTCCCTGGTGCAAACGCACTTGTTCAAGATGAAGATTTAGATGCGGCGCAGATTTACGAACTTGGTTTAGCTCGTCCACGCGTTCTTTCAATTGAAGGTCGCGATCAAGCAAGTAAGCGTTGGTACACAGGCGATCGCGGTCCAAATACACCGTTGGCGCAGAACGCACCAAAGCCTTGCCAATCATGTGGATTCTTTATTCCAATCGCAGGTTCACTTCGCGCATCATTTGGCGTATGTGCAAATGCGATCGCTCCAGATGATGCCCGCGTAGTTTCAGTCGATCACGGCTGCGGCGCGCACTCTGAAGCCACCTTCCCTAATTAATAGGGGTTCCCGCCCCTCTTTGCTTGCGATAAACTTGGACCCTGCCCGCGCCCCTGCGGCTACACGAGTACTGAAATTCTTATAAGGAGAACGCCATGCCTACAGGTCGCGTTAAATGGTTTAGCCTCGAAAAGGGTTTCGGATTTATCTCAAATGATGAAGGCGAAGATGTTTATCTTGCTGCATCATCACTTCCAGAAGGCGTTCCTTCGGTAAAGCCTGGAACAAAGGTTGAATTCAGCATCATCGATAGCCGTAAAGGTCCACAAGCGATGTCGATTCATATCGTTGAGGCACCGGTTTCACTCGCGGAAAATTCACGAGTCAATAACGATGACCTTGCTGCGATGATCGAAGACACAATTAAGATTTTGGATAAAGTCGGAAATGGTTTGCGCCATGGACGTCATCCATCTGGCACCGATGCAGAACGCCTTGGTCGCGTATTGCGCGGTATTGCTAGCCAGCTCGAAGCTTAAATTAAATTCCGCTGCGCGCTGCGCGGCGCTTTGAGTAACGAATACCCCACGCACCGAGTGCTGCACCTGCAACGCAGGTCCAAATCATTTTGCTCTCTGCACCTGTGATCGCAAAATATAAAGCTGCGATAACCCACGCAACAGTGCCTAAAGTGATTAGAGTTACGACAGACTTAATCTCTGATTTATTCTCTGAATTACCATTTGAACTCACGAAGGAAGCATACAAGCGATGGCGGTAAAAGCAGACGGTAATTGGCGTTCTTTTCGCCACCGTAATTACCGCATTCTCTTTCCAGCAAATGCTGCTTCCAATATCGGCACTTGGGCACAACGTATCGCTCAAGATTGGTTGATCCTGCAGTTAACTGGCAATAGCGGAACATATCTTGGCTTGGTTACCGCGGTGCAATTTGCTCCAGTGCTCTTCTTCTCGCTGCACGGTGGTGTACTCGCAGATCGAGTAAATAAACGCAAACTTCTTATTGCAACTAACTTCATCGGTGCACTTTCCTCCCTTGGTTTAGGAATCCTTGTTCTGCTCGGCCAAGTACAGATCTGGCATGTCTTTTTCTTTGCTTTAGCCTTGGGAATTTCTTCAGCGTTAGATGCGCCTATTCGCCAATCATTTACCTCAGAGATCGTTGGCCATTCCGATATCGCGAACGCGGTCAGCTTAAACTCAGCAAATTTCAACGCCGGGCGTCTAGTTGGCCCTGCGCTATCTGGCTTTCTTATTGCGCGCTTTGATACCGGTCCATCATTTGTTATCAACTCAATTACCTACGTCTTTGTCATCTTTGCTTTGATGCAGATGCGCGAATCAGAGTTCTTTATCTCAGAGAAGAAAGAGACGCTCGGAACTATCCGCGAAGGAGTTAATTACGCACTCGCACGTCCCGATTTGTATGTCGTAATGCTGGTGGTCTTCTTCGTTGCCACCTTTGGTTTAAATAATCAGATCTTTAATGCGCTTATGGCAACTGAAGCATTCGGTAAAGGTCCGGCATCTTTTGGTTTGCTCGGCACATATCTAGCAATTGGTTCCTTATCAGGTGCGCTCTTTTCGGCACGCCTGGAAAAATATCGCAGAGCCACCTTTGTAATTAAGTTGGGAATTGTGTTCTCCATAGGAGTAATGATTCTTTCTATAGCGCCAACCTTTACTTGGTATGCAATCTGGTTGCCATTCGTCGGCTTCTGCGCACTTACCTTGTTGATCACGGCAAATTCATTGATTCAAGTTAACTCAGATCCAGCGATCCGTGGCAGAGTCAGTGGAATTTATCTACTTATCTTTATGGGTGGAACGCCCTTTGGTTCACCGATTATCGGCTGGCTCGCTGAGGTCGTTGGTATTCGTCAAACTATTGCTTTATGTGGCGCAATCGCGCTAACTGCTTGTTTGACTATCTGGGTGTTGTTTCACAACAAGGTAAAGCTTCCGAAAGATATTTCGGTTGAAGGCGTACTACCCGCCACCTATGACGATCAGCGCTAATAAACTTATTAAAGTTAAAATCGTGATTAGCCTGCGAGTGCGGTAGTTCATTTAAATATTATTCGCGCCCAGATGCTTTGATGGTGAGAGCGCGACCATAAGAAAACCAAGTGCAATAAGTACCGGAACCATGATGTATGCGCGGGAAATTCCGAAGTTATCGCCCAAGATTCCGAGCAATAGCGGCGAGGAAGCAATGGCGATACCTGCTGCAATAGAGCTCTTGCCGATAGATAAATCAGGACGTCCTTCACTAAATGCAACCATACGCAAAGTAAATAGTGGGAACTGAACCGATATTCCAAGCCCAACAAAGAATAGAGTGATCAGACAAAGCACCAGATTGTGTGACGACCAGAAGAATCCAAATGCTATAAATTGAAGTGTAAGTGCGATCTTCAACTGCTCATCAGCATGGAAACGCTTTAAGACGCGACCGGCATACCAACGCCCAGTACCAACACCTGTACCAAAGGCAATCACTGCCAGAGTCGAAATAGCTGCACTGGCATCAGTGCGATCGCTGATAAGTGAAGCCGACCAGAAAGAGGTTGCAAACTCTGCGCTGATCGATATGAAGAATCCGGTAAATGAGAACCAGAATCCACGCGAGAGTTTTCCACGCTGTGGACCATCTTCATCAGGGGTGTGAGAATCTGGTTCGTACTTACGTCCCTTAATAAATAGCGCCAAGATAAAGGGAATGGTGATGAGCATTCCTACG
This sequence comes from Actinomycetota bacterium, assembly GCA_026392815.1. GTDB lineage: Bacteria > Actinomycetota > Actinomycetes > Nanopelagicales > Nanopelagicaceae > Planktophila. The sequence goes on along the minus strand of JAPLBI010000148.1, from coordinate 684 downwards.
CGCCATTGATCGCGGACAATATTTGCAGTTGATCCAATAACAAAGTTTCCAGTAACAAATCCTGCGATAGCAACAGCGTTGATCTGTGCAACAGCAGTATGTGAACGCTCAGCGAAGGCATGAGACCCAGCGGTATTTACGTTATTGATAACAACTGAGATTCCCCAACCGGCAATCAGCGTTGCAAGCAGAGTTAGTTGTACTGGGGGAGCAAAGACGAAAAATACGATACCGATTGAAAATACTGTTAAGCCGATCCAAGTTGTATTTGAACGACCAAAGCGGTGGACCAACTTTGAATTCATTCCACCCGCAATAATTGCGGCAACGCCCATTGCAGTTCCGTGAAGTCCGGCAACGCCAAGTGATGTGCCTTGATCTTCGCGAAGCAAGGCTTGAGAAGGACCGAAACCACCAGTGAAGAAGTTAACTGTCGCTACCTGAAGTGCGAGCAGCCAAAACTGCCCGTTACGCTGAAATGTCTTTGGCATCTTTTATTAAATGGGCTTTACAACGCTGCTACAACGAAGTCGATTGAGGCAGTAAGCGCATCAATATCACTTGGATCAACGGCCGGGAACATACCAATGCGAAGTTGGTTCTTTCCTAGCTTGCGATAAGGCTCGGTATCAACGATTCCGTTGGCGCGAAGCGCTGCAGCGACTGCAGTTGCATCGATTGATT
>JAPLBI010000033.1 GCA_026392815.1 Actinomycetota bacterium | reverse complement strand
CACAACGTGGACTCTGGCCGTCTTTTTCATCGAAACCTTTTTACTTACCGCTCTTGGGGGAGCGACCGCCGGCCATCGCGCGATTCGGGTCAAGGTAGTCAATTTTCAGAGCGGTGCTAATCCGTCGCTACGCCAATCATTTATCCGCACAGTGCTGCTCTGTTTAGTAGTAACAGCAATTACCTATGATGAAAATGGTCGCGGACTGCATGAAAGATTTAGCGGTACAAAACTTCTAGATTTAAGAAAACCTACCTTTTAGGAATTCGAACGCCCTTTGGCATTGGACCCTTCGGGATTGGAATCGACATTCCGCCAACAGCCTTAAAGCGCGCACGAACTTCACGCATCTGGTGAGCAGATAATTTCTTTGGCAACTTTGTTAGGTGCTTCTGTAATTTACGAAGTGGAACTTGGCCAGCGCCATCTCCAACATAAACTTCAGTAACAGGAACGCCTGGCGCAAATCGCTCAGATCTCTTTCGCTCATCTTGTAACATCATCCGTACCGCTTGGGTGCCTTCACCTGTAATAACAATTCCAGCACGTCCAATACTGCGATGGACCATATCTTGATTCTTAGTAACTGCAACGGCCGGAGTGGTAACCCAACCCTTACGGATCGCCATCAAAACGCTGGCACCAGCACCGATCTGTCCCTCAATCGAAACGTATGCGGCAGAAGATGCGATGCGCGTAAAGAAGAACATTGCTGCAAGAGCTGCGACCGGTAGCGATACAAAGCCAAGGTAGATCGGATGACCAACAACTAGCCCTGTTGAGATACCGATAGACCAAGTGATGGCAAAGACACCGAATATTCCAGCACCGATCCAAGGCTTAACGCTCTTGGTAACGGAGTAGGCATCGCGGAAAGTTTTGAAACGGACCTTTTTAACTTTTGGCTCTTTCGCCTTCTTCTTAAACATGGTCGTTAGTTTAGGGGAGCAGGTGCCGTACCACCAAGACGCAGCGGCGCCCAGCGTTGGCCGATATGGCTATCTGGGTAACTTTCCTGTACTTCATGCAGTAAGGCGATCAACTTTTCACGAAGAATCTTTTCGCCAGCTTCGACATCGCTACCTTTTTCAAAGTGAAGTGGCTCACCGAAAGTTACATAGATTGGAACGTTTTTGCGACGGAGATCTCGCTTTACACCCTTAGTCCAAATTCTTTGCGAGCCCCAAATAACTGCTGGAATAACTGGCACATTAGATCCCATTGCTAAGCGGACTGCGCCAGACTTTAAATCCTTGATCTCAAAACTTTTAGAGATAGTTCCTTCAGGAAATATGCCTACGATCTCACCGCTACGTAACGCTCTGAGCGCTGCAACGAATGATGCCGAACCGTTGTTGCGATCAACATTTATATGGTGCATGCCGCGCATTAGCGGTCCGGCTAACTTGTTATCGAAGATTTCCTTCTTCGCCATGAAGCGGACAAGTCGGTTGGCGGGAAGTGCTGCAGTGCCAATTAGCGCAAAATCCAAATAACCAATGTGGTTCATTGCAAGAATTGCGCCACCTTTGCGTGGGATGTGCGCTTCACCGGTGAAAGTAAATTGCAGGCCGAGATACTTCCAAAAAGTTTTGAGAGCAACGATTACTGGCGGATAAACGACTTCAGCCAAGGTTTGAACCTTGAGCCACGCGGGCTTCTTGCGCTTGCTTGTATAGCTTTCCAGCGCGGTAACTTGAGCGAACAAGTGGGCCACTCATAACTCCGAGGAAGCCAACTTCTTTCGCTTCCGCAGCAAGCTCTACGAATTCTTCAGGCTTAACCCAACGTTCGACTGGATGATGTTTATTTGTTGGGCGCAGATACTGGGTGATCGTAATCAAGTCACAGCCCGCATCGTGTAAATCAACTAGCGCTTGAGAAATCTCTTCGCGGGTTTCACCGAGTCCCAGAATTAGATTTGATTTGGTTATCAATCCGTATTCACGTGCCATGTTGATCACGTGTAGTGATTTCTCGTAGGTAAATGCGGGACGGATTCGCTTGAAGATGCGGGGGACTGTCTCCAAATTATGTGCAAAAACTTCTGGCTGAGTTTCAAAAATTTGATTCAGCAGCTCTGGCTTGGCATGAAAATCTGGCGCCAACATTTCAACGCCACAACCAGGGTTTAATTCATGCACCTTGCGAATTGTTTCGGCATATAACCAAGCACCTTCATCTGGAAGATCATCGCGAGTTACTCCAGTAATAGTTGCGTATTTAAGTCCCATGCTCTTAACCGATTCGGCAACCTTGCGTGGCTCTTCGCGATCAATTGGAAGAGGTTTACCTGTATCGATATTGCAGAAATCGCAGCGACGAGTGCAACGATCACCACCAATCAAAAATGTTGCTTCTTTATCTTCCCAACATTCAAAAATGTTTGGACAGGCCGCTTCTTGGCAGACGGTGTGGAGACCTTCACTTTTAACTAAGGAACGAAGTCTGGTGTATTCGGGACCCATGTTGGCACGAGTTTTGATCCACTCTGGTTTTCTTTCGATTGGGGTTTCGGTATTGCGAGCCTCAATGCGAAGTAACTTACGTCCATCTGGAGCGATGCTCATGCGCTTACCTTACCGAGTGCAGCGGTTATCGCTTTCTCAACCATTGAAGCCACCTCAGGAATGCTAATTTCACGCCCAAGTTCGCGCGCCATAGAGGTCACAGCAGCATCATCTATTCCGCAGGGCACGATCTGTCCAAAGGCGGTTAGGTCGGGGTTCACATTTAGCGCAAAGCCATGCATCGTTACTCCAGAGGCGACGCGAATTCCGATTGCGGCAATTTTTCGCTCTCCCTTTTCATCACAGACCCAAACGCCAGAGCGCCCTTCAACTCTTTGCGACTTGATCCCAAAATGCGAGCAGATTTCGATTAGCGCAGATTCGAGAGTTCTCACAAATCCGACAAGTTCGGTTGGCTTAAGTAACTTAACAATTGGATAGCCAACGAGTTGACCTGGTCCATGCCAAGTAATTCGTCCGCCACGGTCGACATCAATGACGGGGGTTCCATCGGTGGGACGTTCAAAGTCTTGAGTTCGCTTACCAGCGGTAAATACAGATGGATGCTCTAGCAAAATAAGTGAGTTAGGACGGATGCCAGAAACGATTTCTTTATGGAACTGGCGCTGCATTGCAAGTGCTTGCTCGTACTCGACTAATCCAGCACGAGAGATTTCGATCACTGGCGAGGTTGGTGCTTCTTGTAGAGCCACATGCACAGCCTAAAGGTAGGCTATGCACCTAGCGAAATTAGCTCGATCCATGCAGCGAAAGGCCATCTAAACATGTCACAAAACTTCCAAATTCAGAACGTCCAAAAGAACCGCAAGCCCTTTGCATGGGCGATGTTGGTTGTAATTCTCTGGTTCGTCATTACAGGCATCTTTGGACCGTTATTTGGAAAGTTGACATCAGTTCAGGAGAACAACAACTCCTCATTCTTGCCTAAAGGCGCTGAAGCAACTTTGGCTGCAGATCAGATAAAACTCTTTTCCTCTGAAGATTCATTTAACATTTCAGTATTTCCCTCACAAGATGGAGAAGCGCTACTCGCAAATATTCCCCTAAATGGAAATGCAATTGCGGAGCTTCTTCCAAATGATGAGCCAGTTCTTCCGGCGGTAGTAGAAGCTTTGCGTGAGGATCTCGAACCGATCGCTAAAGCAAATGGTTTTGAATCTTATGTAACTGGTCCAGCTGGATTACTCGGCGATCTCTTCGGAGCCTTTGGATCTATCGATTCGACTCTTCTTCTGACAACTCTGGCGGTTGTTGCTGTGATTCTCATAGTTGTATATCGCTCTCCAGTCCTATGGATAATTCCACTTCTATCGGCTTTATTTGCACTTTCGACCGCCGGCGGAATTGTCTACCTTCTAGCTAAGAACGACATCATCGACGTTGATGGACAATCCCAAGGAATTCTTTCGGTACTAGTTATTGGCGCAGCAACAGATTACGCGCTTCTCTTAATCGCTCGATATCGCGAAGAGTTACATTTATTTGAGAACCGCTTTGATGCGATGCGTGCTGCTTATAAGGGCGTTT